>CAMBSA010000308.1 GCA_945869935.1 Bordetella parapertussis
AGAACCGGCTTCATTCCCAGAAGGCGCTGCTTGAATTCCTGCTGCTCGGCAAGGTCGAGAGCTGAACGTTTCCGCTGTTTAATCTTCTTTCATCCACGATATGAGCCAAGTCAAAAAAGTCGTCCTTGCATATTCCGGAGGTCTGGACACCTCTGTCATCCTGAAGTGGTTGCAGGACACCTACGGCTGCGAAGTGGTGACCTTCACCGCCGACATCGGCCAGGGCGAGGAACTCTCCCCCGCCAAGAAGAAGGCGCTGAAGATGGGCATCAAGCCCTCCAACATCTTCATCGAGGACCTGCGAGAGGAGTTCGTTCGCGACTTCGTGTTCCCGATGTTCCGCGCCAACTCGGTGTACGAGGGCGAATACCTGCTCGGCACCTCGATCGCGCGGCCGCTGATCGCCAAGCGCCTGGTTGAAATCGCGCGCAAGACCGGTGCGGATGCGATCTCGCACGGCGCCACCGGCAAGGGCAACGACCAGGTGCGCTTTGAACTCGGCGCCTATGCGCTGATGCCCAACGTCAAGGTGATCGCCCCCTGGCGCGAATGGGACCTGCTCTCGCGCGACAAGCTGCTCGCCTACGCCGACACGCACGGCATCCCGGTGGATTTCAAGAAGCGCAAAGGGGGCGGCGCGCCCTACTCGATGGATGCGAACCTGCTGCATATTTCGTACGAGGGCGGCATCCTCGAGGATCCGGCCTACGAGCCGGAAGAATCCATGTGGCGCATCACCGTCTCGCCCGAGAAGGCGAGCGCACGCGCCGAGCACGTCGAACTCGAATACCGCAAGGGCGACATCGTTGCCATCAACGGCAAGAAAATGAGCCCGGCGCAGGTACTCACCACGCTCAACAAGATGGGCGGTCGCCACGGCATCGGGCGCCTCGACCTGGTGGAAAACCGCTACGTCGGCATGAAGTCCCGCGGCTGCTACGAAACCCCGGGCGGCACCATCATGCTCAAGGGCCATCGCGCGATGGAGTCCATCACCATGGACCGCGAAGTGCTCGCGCTCAAGGACGACCTGATGCCGCGCTACTCGCGCCTCATCTACAACGGCTACTGGTTCAGCCCGGAGCGCCTGCTGCTGCAGAAGCTGATCGACGAATCGCAGGCCACCGTCAACGGCACGGTCCGGCTCAAGCTCTACAAGGGCGCAGTGCTCGTCACCAGCCGCAGCTCGAAGACCGACTCGCTCTTCGATCCGAAGATCTCCACCTTCGATGACGACGGCGGCGCCTACAACCAGGCCGATGCGGCCGGCTTCATCAAGTTGAACGCGCTGCGCCTGCGCATCGCCGCCAACCTGCAGAAAAAACGCAGGCGCTGATTGCGCTCACGTCGCAAGCCCCGCCCGTGCTGCCGGAGGTCCGCCGTGCGATCAGCGAATTGGCAGGCACAAGCGCCGCGTGCGCTATGATCGGGCTGCGGTGGTGCCTTCGCGCGCCCGGTACAGGTGCGGGACGATACCCTCGAATGATAACCGGATGTCACTGTCGGGTGCCGGTTCACAGGCGATGATGCACCAGTTTTGTACGCCGACCAACCGATTTCCCGCGCCCGCCGGGCAGTTTCACAGAGAATGTTCAGGAATTGGCGGAGGAAAAGCTTGCCGGTTGAGCAACTGATCCAGGTTCCGCAGGCAGCCGATTCCGCCACTGATTCATTCACAACGAAGGGTCTCCCCGCTCCATGCAAATTCGAAACTACCGCCCGGCCGACCTCGATGCGGTCCTGGAAGTTTTCCAGCGCGCGGTGCACGAGACTGCCTCGCGCGACTACACGCCCGAGGAAATCGAGGCATGGGCACCGGAGGTGCCGGATCGGGCAATGTGGGAAAAGCGCCTCGCTTCGGGCCAGACCTGGGTCTGTGAGGAACAGGGCCGGATAGCAGGCTTCGCCCGCGTGGAGCCCGACGGCTATGTCGATCTGATGTTTGTTCACCCCGACATCCAGGGTCAGGGCGTTGCAGCCCTGCTGTTCAACCGGATCATCATCTGGGCCAAGGCGCAGAAGATAAAGACACTTGTCACCGAATCCACCATCAGCGGGCGCGGTTTTTTCATCAATCGCGGATTTCGCGTCGTGAGCGAGCAGCACCTTGGCCGCAACGGCGCGACACTGCTGAACTTCGTGATGGAACGCGCGGTCTGATCACGACGGGCCAGCACCGGCGGCCTCGGCGGCTGCGATAAACTTCGCCGCATCATGCGACTGCACATACTCTCCGACCTGCATCTCGAGGTCGCCCCGTTCGAAGCCCCGGTCACCGATGCCGATCTGGTGATACTCGCGGGCGATATCGACAACGGCACCCGCGGCATGGACTGGGCGAGAAAAAGCTTTCCCCAGCCGGTGCTGTATCTCGCGGGCAACCACGAAGCCTACGAGGCCGACTTCGACCAGACGGAGGCGGCGCTCGCAGCCACCGCGGACGACCAGCGGCTGTTTCTCTTCGACTGCACCGAGCGCGTCATCGACGGCGTTCGATTTCTCGGCTGCACGCTCTGGACCGACTACTCGCTCGGACCGCACGACCGGCGCTCGGCGACGATCGAAGCCAGCCGCACGCGCAACCCCGACTACAAGCTGATCCGCCGCGGCGAACGCGCGTTCGCCCCCGAGGACGCGATCGAGCTTTGCAACCGGCACCTGCACTGGCTGGAAGCAAAGCTCAACGAACCTCATCCCGGCCCCACCGTGGTGATGACGCACTTCGCCCCGCATCCGCGTTCGATCGCGCCTGCGTACCAGAACCACCCGGCCAACCCGGGCTTCATCGTCGATCTCGACCGTCTGATGGGCCGTGCCGAACTCTGGATACACGGCCACACGCACACCGCCTTCGACTACCACGTGCACGGCACGCGGGTGGTATGCAATCCGCGCGGCTACCCGCACGAGGCGACCGGCTTTGCGCCGGATCGGGTGATCAGTCTGTAGACGACGCTATCGCACGCCCGCGGGGGCGGTACGAAGCAGCCCCCAGAGCCCTCTAAGCCGCCTCCAGCAACGCTTCGGTGTTGACCGCCGCCGCCTTCACCTGCGGCGCACGAAGCTCATTCACCGTGCTGCGGAACATGCGCGCGGTGCCGGTGGTCGGATTGCCGTCGAAATCCAGCCAGCGGTGGTTATCGAAATCGTAGAGCTTGCAGACGCGCATCGTGTGCAGGAAGGACTTGAAGGTGAACTTCTCGACGAGCGCATGTTCGCCGAGCAGCTCGTTCAGCTTCGCCTGCGCCACACGCAGCCGGTAGCAGGGAATGCGCGGATGCAGGTGATGCACCGGATGGTCCATCACGTCATGGGTGAACTTGCCGAACCAGCGCGGGAACACCCAGTGCACCGACAGCAGTTCGCCGCGGTCGTAGTAGATCTTGTTCTCCTCGTCGCTGCCGCGCACCCAGGCTGCGTCGGGATGCGTGTGCTGCAGGTACAGGCCCCAGCCGGTGACCGCCATGAACACCAGGAAGGGATAGACACCCGCGATCAGGATTGCGCCCGCCGCGCTCATGCTGCTGTAGGACGGCGCCATCACGAGCGTGCCGTAGAACACGATGCCGTAGGCGACGAGAAACCAGAAATGCGGCCAGGCGGCATCGCGGTGTTTTTTCGGCATGTGGCTGCGCGGGAAGATTTTCATGTCCCACCAGCGCTCGATCAGGTAATAGAGCGACCAGCCGATCACGTTAGGGCCGCGGTAGAGCCGCTCCATCCATTGGCGCCATAGCGGGAGAGCATCGAACTCCGCCTTGGCGAAGGGCGTGTAGGTGTCCTTGATCGGACCGTTGGTGTGCGGGTGATGGCCGACATGGTGGTCGTACACCCACATCCGGTAATTGTAGAAACAGGGCGCGTACACGATCACGCCGAGCAGCCAGTTCAGGCGCTTGCCGCGAACGAGGCAGCCGTGCGCGGCATCGTGGCCGAG
>CAMBSA010000309.1 GCA_945869935.1 Bordetella parapertussis
CCACCGAGGCACTTGCGGGGTATCCGGAGTTGCTCGCCCTGCCCGCCTACACCTGGTCGCATTGCGTGCTGGTTCCTCCGAAGCACCCGTTGCTGCGCGACGCGGCGATCACGCTCGAGGCGCTGTCGCGCTACCCGATCGTCACCTACGACGCCGCATTCACCGGGCGCACGCATATCGACGAGGCCTTCGTTGCCAAGGGCCTCAAGCCGGACATCGTCCTTGCCGCCTCGGATTCGGACGTGATCAAGGCCTATGTGGAACTCGGCCTCGGCGTGGGCATCGTCGCCGCCATGGCGTTCGACGAGGATCGTGACCGCGAACTGCGCCGCATCGACGCCGCACATCTGTTTCCGACCAACACCTCGCGTATCGCGGTCAAGCGCGGGATATTCCTTCGCGGATTCGCCTACGACTTTCTCGAACTGTTCTCGCCGCGGCTCAGCCGCAAGAGCGTCGAGCGTGCGCTCAAGGGCGGCCAGGAGATGTACGAGCTCTGAATGTCAGGACCGGGGAATCGCCGAACAATCCCGACAATGCAGACGATTTCTCGAGCGGTTCCCTCCAAAATCAGGGGGATTTACAAGGGGGTGCCCCCCTTGTACGTCCGCCTTCTACAGCGCGACGTCGTCCCATTCGTGCGCAACGAAGGACACGCGCTCGCCCGAATGCACGACGGGGTCACGGCGTATTCCGATCAGCCGAACCGGGTGGTCGATCGACAGGGTCTCGACGACCTTGCCGTGCAGATCGATGATTTCGCCGTAGACCTCGCCCGCGCCGAGTACCGCATCCGGGCGTTTGGAGGCGCGGAAAAGTCCGCCCCGGGTACAGGTGACGTGCTGATAGCGCTTGACGCGACGCACCGTCTTCACCGGCCGCGTCGCGCCTTCGAGCATCCCGAGCAGACCCGCCACGCCGGCCATCCCTTCGACTCCTTGTTTTACGTGTTGCTCGTCACGACGTCCGCCGGCACCGAGTTCGATCATGAACGACGGCTTTCCCGCCTCGAGCAGCTGGTAGTCGATCGAACCCGCAAGATGGCCGGGCAGTTCGCCCGGACGTGAATGGACCGGCATGTAGCACGCATAACCCGGTTCGAACTGGGCGAGCATCTTCAGCAGGGTCATTTCGTCAATGCCGCCTGTCGATGCCACCTTGTACACCGCGAACGGGGAGCAATCGAAGGGGGTGCCCATCGTATGCATGCTGACGAGCGCATCCGCGCAGCCCGATACCGCTTCGAACAGTTTCGCCGCGGTGCGCTCGGTGGTCAGGCCGTCCGCGTGTCCCGGAAAACTCTGGTCGAGGTCGAGGTCGTCCTGCGTTGCGCGCTTGCGCCGGATGTCGAGTGCCCACGGATTGGCGGTGGCGGTCACGACCACTGTGCCTGTGAGCTTGGCAAGCGGTAGCGCGCGGACAAATTCGAGCGCCGCGAACACGCCGTTCAACTCGTCGCCATGCACCTGGCCGTTGATCCAGAGGCACTTGCCGGGACGCGCGCCTCGCGCTACGACCACGGGAATCGACACGGCTGCGCCGCTGGCGAGATTGCCGAGCGCAAGGGCGGTTTCGGCGAGCGTTGCGGGCGCAAGGGCTTCGATGAACTGCTTGAGGCTGGGCATGGTCTTGGCTGCGAGGGTTGGTGTCAGGTTAGCCAGTATAATTCGCCCCCCTTGCCGTTGACCGTTTCTGCTTCGACTTCCGGCGGTTCCGGCAACCTCGCATCGTCCAGTAAAGCGTCCCCTTTCATGTCCAAAAGTGTCATCGGCGACGTCGTTCGCCTCGGCTGGCCGGTCTTCATCGCGCAGATTGCGGTAATGACCAACGGCCTGATCGATACTGTGATGGCGGGCCGCTACTCGACTGTGGATCTGGCCGCGATAGGAGTCGGATCGAGCATCTACTTCAGCGTCTTTGTTGCGATGATGGGCGTGCTGCTTGCGCTCTCGCCGATCGCCTCGCAGCTCTACGGGGCGCAGCGTTTCGGTGCCATCGGCGAGGAAGTGCGGCAATCGGGCTGGCTTGCGCTCGGTCTGGCTGTCGCCGGCTTTCTCATTCTGCGGTATCCGGGACCGTTTCTCGCGATCAGCGAGTTGCCGCCCGAGGTCGAGGTTCGCGCCCGTGATTATCTGGCGGCGATGTCCTGGGGTGTGCCGGCGATGCTCGCATTCCGCGTGTTCTACAGTTTCTCAACCGCGGTGTCGAAGCCGCGGACCATGATGGTCCTGAACCTGTGCGCGCTTGCGATCAAGGTGCCGCTCAACTGGGTGTTCATGTACGGATATTTCGGCGTGCCGGAACTCGGGGGCGTGGGGTGCGCATGGTCGAGCACCGTGATCGCGTGGTTTCTTTGCATCGCAGGATGGTTCTGGTGCCGCATGGACCCGGCCTATCGGCGTTACGGCGTGTTCGAGCGCTGGAGCTGGCCGCGCTGGAGGAGCATCGCGAACATCATCTCGCTCGGCCTGCCGATCGGGTTGACGTTCTTTGTCGATGTGACGGGCTTCACCTTCATGGCGTTGTTTATCGCCCGTCTGGGGCCGGAGAACTCGGCCGCGCACCAGATCGCGGCCAACTTCGCTGCGATGCTTTTCATGCTGCCGCTGGCGCTTGGCAACGCGTCAAGCGTTCTGGTGGGCCAGGCGATAGGCGCACGTGATTTTGCCCGCGCGCGCGCCACCGGCATCGCCGGGCTGGGCGTGGCGATGCTTTGCGCGGTGTTCGTGGGCGGGGCGCTGGCGCTCGGCAAGCAGACCGTTGCCGATCTCTACACGATTGACCCCGCGGTGAGCGCGATCGCGGCGAGCTTGCTCGGTTTCGTTGCGATCTATCACCTGGTCGACTCGCTGCAGGCGGTGGCGGTGAACGTGCTGCGGGGTTACAAGCGGGCGGTCGTGCCAATGGTGATTTATGCCGTGGCGCTCTGGGGTGTGGGGCTGGGCGGCGGTACGACCCTAGGGCTGCACGGTATCGCGGGCTGGGTTGTGCCGTTGGGTGCCAAGGGATTCTGGATCGCGGCGATCGCCAGCCTCACACTCGCCGGCGGCCTCGTGACGGCGTACTTTCTTTACGTGAGCCGGCGCCCGGATTCTGCGGCGATTTGAGCGGGATCCTTTTCGCGTTTTTGCGCCTCGACGCAGGCGGTGCATTTCGGGCACGCAGCGCGGCCTCCAGCGCGAGCCTTCCCCAGACGATCATCTCCGGCGGCGATTCGAGCGCTTCAGGCGGCGGGGTGTGAAAGCCGAGGGACGCTTCCTTCCCGAGGCGCTGATAGACGAATTGCTCGCCACCCGCGGCGAGGAACTGCCCGCAGGTCAGTTCGTCGGTCTTCAGCCAGAGCGTGCCATCGTGAATGATCGCGATGAAGTAACCATCGCAGTACGCGCCGTGCCCGCCGAACATCCGCCTGACCGTGATCGTGCCGAGCGGGGCGAGCAGTTGCGCGATGTCGGTGATGAAGCGTTCCACGGCGTCGCGGATGGAAGCCTTATTCGGTGACTTCCACGCCTCGCCAGAAGGCGATGTAGCCCTTGATGTTGTCCGCCGCCGATTTCGTATCCGGGTAGTACCAGGCCGCGTCCTTGTTGGTCTTTCCGTCGACCACCACGTCGTAATAGCTCGCGGTGCCTTTCCATCCGCACACCGTATGGGTTTCGCTCGGGCGCAACACATCGGGCTTTACCGCGTCCGGCGGAAAATAGCGGTTGCCTTCCACCGTTCTGCAGTCATTGCTTTGCGCGATCACCGCGCCGTTCCATACGGCCTGGGTCATGGAGCCTCCGGGAGTTCAATTGCCGCGGCGCATGCCACGATGCACAACGCGGTGAAATACGGCAGGGTGATGCGGGGGAGCGCATCTCCCTGCCGGTCCGAAAAAACGAATCTTACGAATTGCGCAGCTTGATCGCCTCGACCGCCGCAGGCCTTGCGGC
>CAMBSA010000310.1 GCA_945869935.1 Bordetella parapertussis
GTTGCTCCACTTGTCCAGCTCGCGGAGTTTCTGCCCTTCGAGGCGCAATTACGCAAGGCACTCGCAGACAGACAGCCGGTTGGAAAGGTGAATGACCTTAAGATCAGCTGGGTGGCCGCGACGGACGGGACGGGGGCGATCGAACGCTATAACGTGCGGGGAAAATTCAGTCGGTTCGCGGTGAGGGCGCGCGAGGGGGCGCCCGGATTCGGCGGCCTCTCGGGGACGGTCGACGCGAAGGAAAGCGGCGGAACCGTCGCGCTCGCAGGGGAAAAGGCGACAATCGATCTGGCGGGCCGCCTGCCCGAGAATCCGCTTCGCCTCGATACATTCGCCGCGCAGGTGGCCTGGACCCTTGCGAAGGATCATACGGTTATCCGGGTGTCCGGCGGACAGATCGCGAACCGTGACCTGGCGGGCAGTTTCAGCGGCAGCTGGACCGACAAGGGTGCGCATGCGGAAGGTTCGGGTGTTGTCGATATCAACGCGAGTTTCAATCGCGCCGATGCGCGTGCGATTGCGCGCTACATCCCGCGCATGGGCAAGGCCACGCAGGAGTTTCTTCGCAACGCGGTGCAGTCGGGAACCGCAAGCGATGTCAAGCTGCGAATCCGGGGTGATCTGCACGACTTCCCTTATGCCAATGCGAAGCTCGGAAACTTCAACGTGCAGGGGCGCCTGTCGAACGTCGATTTCCAGTTTGCCGAGGCGTGGCCGAAACTCGCGGGCGCCACCGGCGAATTCGTTTTCGACGGACCGCGGCTGACGGTCACCGCCAACCGTGCGAGCATTTTCGGGGTTCGCGTCGCCTCGATAAAGGCCACGGTCCCGGACCTCTACCACGGTGACGAGCAGCTTGCCCTCGATGGTCAGATCGAAGGATCGATCACCGAAATGCTGCGCTTCGTGGAGGCGAGCCCGGTGACGCGCTATATCGATGGCGCCACTCTCAATTTCGTGGCCAGCGGTCCGGCGCGTCTTGGCTTGCGACTCGACTTGCCCCTGGAGCGCCTCGACAAGACGCGGGTGAGCGGCAACCTGCAGCTGATCAACAATCAGGTGACGGTGGACCCCGAGGTGCCGCCGCTGTCGCAGGTGAACGGCCGGCTCGAATTCACCGAGACAGGCCTTGTCGCGCGCAACATGAGCGCGCAGTTCCTTGGCGGACCAGCGAGCTTTTCGGTCAGCACCCGAAGCGAAGGCGCGGTTACTCCCGCGTCACCGATGGCGGCCACGGTGAGCGCCCAGGGGACCGCGAGCGCGCAGTCGGTGGGGAAGCTCCTCGACCTGCCGCTGCTCGATCGCGCGAGCGGCGCCAGCGCATGGCGCGCCACGGCGGTGTTGCGCAAGCAAGGCATGGATCTGGTGGTGGACTCGACGCTGCAGGGGATTGCGTTCGCTCTGCCGGCACCGCTTGCGAAACTGGCGGCGGATGCGATGCCCCTGCGGCTCGAGCGCAGCACCGCGCCCGACGGCGAGCTCGCGCGCCGCCTGCAAGTGCGGCTTCCCGCACGCGGGGAGGTCATGGCGGTCTCGATCGGCAAGACCGTGAACGCGGTGACGGTGCGCCGGCGCGAGGGCGATCGCATGCTGATCGAACGCGCCGCGGTCGGGCTGAACGAACCTGCGCCCGCCGCCAATCGGTCAGGAATCGTCGTCACAGGCACGCTGGCCACTCTCGACGTGGACCGCTGGCGGTCGCTGTTGCCGGCCTCGGGCGACTCTGTTTCAGTGGCGAGCCTCAACCTGAGCGCGGGCGTGCTCGATGTCCTGGGCAAGCGTTTTCACGACGTCAGGCTGCGTGCAAGCAATACGAACGGAGGCTGGGGCGCGACCGTCGGCGCGCGTGAGCTTGCCGGCACGATCAACTGGCGTCCCGAGGGCAAGGGCCGCGTCACTGCGCGGCTGAAGCATTTCATCGTGCCCGAAGAATCGCCCGATCGCGCCCAGGTCGATTCGAACACCTCGAGCGACCTGCCCGCGCTGGATGTGGTCGCGGAGAGTTTTGCCACACGCGAGCGCAAGTACGGAAAAATGGAGCTCGCCGCCACCAACGACGGCCGCGACTGGCGCATCGAGCGTCTTTCCCTCGGGCTCGGTGAGGGCACGCTGACGGCCGACGGTGTGTGGCAAAGCTGGGCCTCGCGACCGAGCATCTCGCTCAACATCGGCCTCGATGTGAGTGATGCGGGAGGCTTTCTCACGCAGTTCGGCTACCCGGGCACCCTCAAGGGGGGCACGGCGAAGCTCGAGGGCAAGCTCGGCTGGGTGGGAAGCCCGCAGACGATCGACTACCCTACGCTTACTGGCACGCTCGTCCTGTCGGCACAGAAGGGGCAGTTCCTCAAGGCGGAACCTGGCATCGCCAAGCTGCTTGGCGTGCTCAGCCTGCAGTCCTGGATCACACTTGATTTTCGCGAAATGTTCGGCGAGGGCTTTGCCTTCGATGCGCTCTCGGGTCACGCCTCGATCACCAAGGGCGTGATGAACACGGAGGACTTCACCATGAAGGGCAAGGCGGCGCAGGTGTCGATGTCGGGACAGATCGACCTCGCGCACGAGACGCAGAAACTGAAAGTCCGGGTGGTGCCCTCGATCGGTGACAGCTTCTCCTCGGTGGCGGGGCTGGTGCTCGCCAACCCGATCGCGGGCCTCGGCGCGATGCTCGCGCAGCGCCTGTTCAAGGACCCGCTCGGCCAGGTATTCGCCTACGAATACACCGTCACCGGGACCTGGGCCGACCCGAAGGCGGACCCGGTGGTGCGCGAAGTGCCCGCGGGCTCTGCCCCTGCCACCTTCCCGCCGCCGCCCCCCGCTGCCGCGCCGGCGAAGTAGGTCCGTTTCACGATGCGTTCATCGTTCCTCGCCGCCGCGATCCAGATGGTGTCCGTTCCCTCTGTGGAGGAGAACCTCAGTGTCGCGGGGGAGCTGATCGCGGATGCCGCGGCGCGCGGGGCGAAGCTCGCGGTGCTTCCGGAAATCTTCGCCTACATGGGGCTGAAGGACACCGACAAGATCGCGATCCGCGAGCCCGAGGGCCACGGTCCGATACAGCAGTTCCTCGCCGACACCGCGAAACGCCACCGGATGTGGGTGGTGGGCGGATCGGTGCCGCTCGAAGCCTCGGTGCCGGACAAGGTACGCAATACGCTGCTTGTTTATGATGACGAGGGCAGGCGCGCCGCGCGCTACGACAAGATCCACCTGTTCGGATTCGAGAACGGCGCCGAGCGCTATCTCGAATCGGCCACGATCGAGGCGGGCGACAGTCCGCTTGCGATCGATACGCCGCTCGGGCGCATCGGCCTGTCGGTGTGCTATGACGTGCGCTTCCCCGAGCTTTACCGCGCGCTCGGTCCAGTGGACATGATCCTCGTGCCTTCGGCCTTCACCGCCACCACCGGGCGCGCGCACTGGGAGACGCTGTTGCGCGCGCGGGCGATCGAAAACCTCGCCTATGTCATCGCACCGGCGCAGGGCGGGCGGCACGTAAGCGGCCGCGAGACGCACGGCGACTCGATCATCATCGATCCCTGGGGCGAGGTGCTGGCTCGCCTGGACCGGGGCGCGGGCGTGGTGATCGCGGAGATCGATCCGGCGCGAATCGCCAGGGTTCGGGCGAACCTGCCGGCCTTGCAGCATCGCAGGATGTAGGCTCGCGCTGTCTGTCTGCTGATTGTTGAGCCCTTCATGGCACCTGCTGTGCCGCTTGAGCGGTTTGTGCGGGTGTCCTGCTCCGCAGATGAATCGCCTCGGGTCGAATGTCAGTCAGCCCGCCCAGCACCCGGGATTGTCGCAACAGGTCAGCGATTGTTGTTCGGGACACCGGTGAGGCCCGTCTTCCCGATCCTCCCGGCATGTGCTACCTCGGCAGACTGACCCGGGTTGGCGGCGTGCCCACTCGCCAGTTCCACACGCTGCATCGCCACCGTG
>CAMBSA010000311.1 GCA_945869935.1 Bordetella parapertussis
GCGAATGAACTTCAGCGCTTCGACCTCGCCCAGATAGAGAACATCCCCGAGATCGCGATGCTGCTTGGTCACCCAGAGGCCGAGGTCCGTGCCCCCGGCAAGCATCCGCGCCTCGGGGTGATCGGCCCTGAGTTGCGCGAGTTCCTCGACGCTTCTCGGCGCCCAGAAACGCCTGCCACGGTGTTCGTATTCGAGGCCGCTATCGCGGCGTATCGAACGGATCCGGCTCAGCAGATCGGACTCCGACAGTCGCGCGACGACCGAACTTCTGCCACAGGGGGCCTGCACCCAGTCGGCTTCGGCCTCCGCGAGCGCCGCGCCGCGCACGTACATGTCCGACGCGGCATCGACAATCGGCCGATAACCGGTGCAGCGGCACAGGTTGCCGGAAAGTGCATCCTCGATCTGCGCGCGCGAAGGCGATGCCTGGTTCTTGTAGAGCGCAAACAGCGACATGACGAAGCCCGGGGTACAGAATCCGCATTGCGAGCCGTGACCCTCGGCCAGGGCCGCCTGCGCCGGGTGCAACTCGCCTGATCCGGATTTCAGGCTCTCCACCGTGAACAAGGCCTTCCCGTCGAGTGTCGGCAGAAACTGGATGCAGGCGTTGACAGACCGGCAGCGCAGGCGGCCGTCGCGCTCCTCGGCGATGACGACCGTGCAGGCACCGCAATCGCCCTCGGCGCACCCTTCCTTGGTTCCGGTGCGGTTAAGGTCTTCGCGAAGATGCTGCAGAACGGTGCGGTCCGCCGGGACACCCGCGACTTCATGCACCTCGCCGTCGAGCACAAAGCGAATCACACCGCCCGCACCGGACGGCGGTTGCGCTCCTGAATTGACCGTTGAAGCCATGGATCCCCTGATTGTCGAATCCGCGCGCCTGCTGATTCCTCCGGTCGGAATCCGATCCGGTACGCATGAGCGCGAAAGAGTAACGGAAGCCTATAACAGAATTTCACGCCGTGAACCGCTGCACCGCAAGAACCTCGCGATGCTCCGTTCCGGGGCGTCGATGCCTGATAGTTGTGCATCGCACTCCCAAGTTGTCATCGGGGGGGGTCTCGTACTAGACTTGGACCTTCCATTCGGGAGCACCAATGAAATCCGTCCTTACCTCGGCGCGCTCGCGCTCAAGCACCTTCAGAAACCTCGCGCTCGGCGCAGCCGCATTCGTTTTTGCAGCGGTCGCCATTCCGGCTCATGCGCAACAACTCACCAAGATACGCTTCGTGCTCGATTGGCGATTCGAAGGCAGCTCGGCGCTTTTTCTGCTTCCGAAGGCGAAAAAATACTTTGAGCAGGAAGGGCTGGATGTCACTGTCGATTCCGGTACCGGCTCCGGGGCCGCGGTTACCCGCGTTGCCTCGGGCGCGTACGAAATGGGATTCGCCGATATCAGCGCGATGATCGAATTTCTTGCCAATAACCAGCAGAACCCGGGCGCCCGCATGCAGGCCCTGTACATGATGTACGACTATTCGCCTGCCGCGGTCATCGCCCTCAAGAAATCCGGCATCACCAAACCGTCGGACCTCAATGGCAAGAAGCTTGGCGCGCCGGTGTTCGACGCCGGTCGCAAGGCCTTCCCGATATTCGTCAAAGCCAATAACCTGAATGACAAGAGCATCACCTGGACCGCGATGGATCCTCCGCTGCGCGAAACGATGCTTGCGCGTGGCGAGGTCGACGCGATCACCGGCTTCACCTTCACCTCGCTGCTCAACCTCAATGCGCGCGGCATCAAGGACGAGGATTTGGTCATGCTGCGCTATTCCGACTATGGCGCGAAAATTTACGGCAACGCAGTGATCGCGAGCCAGAAATTCATCAACGAAAATCCGAAGGCGGTGGCCGGATTCCTGCGCGCGCTCAACAAAGGCGTTCGCGACGTGATCGCCGATCCGGTGGGCGCGGTCAAATACATCAAGGAGCGCGACCCGCTCATCAACGAAGCGCTGGAAGCCCGGCGCATCAAGATGACGATCGATGATGCAATTGACACCCCCGAATTCCGGTCCAAGGGCATCGGCGCGATCAACAAGCTGCGTTTCGAGGAAACGGTCGCCGCGGTCGTGAGCGCCTTCAACCTCAAGGTCACTCCCAATACCGACAACCTGTTCAATTCGAGCTTCCTGCCCTCGCGTGCCGAGCGGCAGGTATTCCCGAAGTAAGCAGTCCCAACGACGGCAAGGCCCCTGGAATCCAGGGGCCCTTTTTTTTCACACAGGCACTACACATGGGTAAATTTGTCGATTTCCGCAATGTCGACCTCGCCTACGACGAGGAAGGCGGCAATGCGATCGAGGATGTAACCCTGTCGATCGGCGAGGGCGAGTTTGTCGCCATCGTCGGTCCCTCGGGATGCGGCAAATCGACCTTCATGAAACTCGTGTCGGGCCTGCGTCCGCCGACCAAGGGCGCGGTCCTGGTGGCAGGTCGTGAAGTCGCCGGCCCGCTCAAGATCGTCGGGATGGCCTTCCAGAACGCTACGCTGCTTCCCTGGCGCACCACGCTGGACAACGTGCTCCTGCCGCTGGAGATTGTCCAGCCCTATCGTGCATCCTTCAAGCAGAAGCGCGCGGAATACGCCGAGCGTGCCCGCGCCCTGCTCAAGACCGTCGGCTTGCAGGGCAACGAGGACAAGTTTCCCTGGCAATTGTCCGGTGGCATGCAGCAGCGGGCGTCGATCTGCCGCGCACTGGTGCACGAACCCAAGCTGCTTCTGCTCGACGAACCGTTCGCCGCGCTCGATGCCTTCACCCGGGAGGAACTCTGGTGCGTATTGCGTGACCTCTGGGCGCAACAGCGCTTCACGGTCGTGCTGGTGACGCACGACCTGCGCGAGGCGACGTTCCTCGCCGACACCGTCTATGTCATGTCGAAACGGCCGGGCCGTATCCTGCTTCGCAAGGAGATCGACATTCCGCGGCCGCGCGACCTTGAAGTCACCTATACCGATGCATTCACCGAAACGGTGCTCGAGTTGCGCGAGCACATCGGCCGCATCCGGAAAAGCCAGTAACGGCTGGAACAGGAAGAACCATGGCCAAGAAGCACAAACTCGAAAGCTGGGCGCCCTGGATAGCGCTTGTCCTCATCCTCCTGGTCTGGGAGGTCATCTGCCGGGGATTCGGAATCTCCGACTTCATCTTCCCCGGACCCTGGTCCATCGTGCTTTCGCTTCATCAGTACGCCGGCCCTATCGCAGGCCATGCCTGGCAGACCTTCTGGGTGACGATGGTCGGCTTTGCGATCGGCATCGTGGTCGGCGTCGGCCTCGGGTTCATCATTGGGTCCTCGCGCTTCATGTACAACGCGCTCTATCCGCTGATGGTCGGTTTCAACTCCATCCCTAAAGCGGCCTTCGTTCCGGTGCTGGTGGTGTGGTTCGGCATCGGCACGATTCCCGCGATACTCACCGCCTTCATCATCTGCTTTTTCCCGATCACGGTGAACGTGGCCACCGGCCTCGCGACGATGGAGCCGGAACTCGAGGATGTGCTGCGCGCGCTCGGGGCAAGCCGCATGGACGTGCTGGTGAAGGTCGGCATGCCGCGATCGCTGCCGTACTTCTTCGCGTCGCTCAAGGTATCGATCACCCTCGCGTTCGTCGGCTCGGTGGTGTCCGAAACGGTTGCCGCAAACGAAGGCATCGGTTATCTGATGATGTCGGCGGGCTCGCAGATGCGCATGCCGCTGGTGTTCGCCGGGCTGATCGTGATCAGCGTGATGGCGATGGTGATGTACGAATTCTTCGCGATCCTGGAAAAACGCATGACCGGATGGGCCACGCGCAGCATGAACGGACCCTGAGCGCGACGGCATGAATCCAGCCGAAGAACGAGTCGTCGAAGGAACACCCAGCGACGTAGATGCACTCCACTTGCGCCGCGCGATCGCTGCCGCGCAGGCCTCACGCGA
>CAMBSA010000312.1 GCA_945869935.1 Bordetella parapertussis
TCGGCGCCGCGCTGGTCAACACCGCCCCGGGCGAAGTGCAGACCGCGCTCGAGCGCGGCGTGGTCGACGGCTACGGCTGGCCGGCACTTGGCGTCTTCGATCTCGGCTGGGCGAAGCACACCAAATACCGCATCGATCCCGGCTTCTACACCGTGATCGTCAACGTGCTGGTCAACGGCAAGAAATGGGCATCGCTCACCGATGCGCAGCGCGGCGTGCTCAACAAGGCGAGCGAATGGCTCGACGACGACAACTCGAAATGGGTGAAGGAAAAGGTCGGCTCGGAACTCAAGCGCCAGGCCGAAGCAGGTATCCAGACCGTCAACATGGGTCCCGAGTACCGCAAACAGGCCTATGACGCGTACTGGAGCGAAATGAGCAAGCGCGCGCCGGAGCAGACCAAGGCGCTTCGCGCGGTGTTCGACAAGTAACGCGCAAACCGGGGGGCGCAAGGGTTTCTCCCTGTCCGCCCCTATCACCCGTCGCAGGTCCCTGCAGTACACACCCATGACCACACACGACTCCGGCAACCTGATCGGCGCCTCCATTCCGCGGCCCAAGGCGCACCAGTTCGCCGCAGGGCGCGGCCGCTATACGGACGACTTGCGCCTGCCCGGCCTGCTGCACTCGGCCTTCCTGCGCAGCCCGCATGCGCATGCACGCATCGTCTCGGTCGATCTTGCGCCGGCACGTGCGCTGCCCGGTGTGATCGCGGTCTACCAGGCGAGTGACCTCCTCGCGGTGTGCAAGCCCTGGACCACCGTGTTCAACATGATTCCGGGCCATCGCACCGCCCCGCAGCCGCCGCTCGCGCATGAACGCGCCCTCTGGCAGGGGCAACCGGTGGCGCTCGTCGTTGCCGAATCGCGCGCGATTGCCGAGGATGCGGTCGCTCTGGTCGAGGTTGAATGGGAGCCGTTGCCGGCGCTTGCACGCGGCCGTGAGGCGCTTGCACCCGGCGCGATACCGCTGCATGCCGAACTTGGCAACAACATCCTGTTCGAACACACCATGAGCGTCGGCGATCCCGATGCCGCGTTCGCGGGCGCCGCACATGTCGTGCGCAGACAACTGCGCTTCCCGCGCCACACCGGCGTGCCACTGGAGACACGCACCGTCGTGTCGGAATTCGACCCGACCCAGCAGTTGCTCACCGTGCACGCCTCAACGCAGGTGCCGCACCAGTTCCGCGACGTGCTCGCGCGCCAGCTCGGGCTCGACGAGAGCCGCGTGCGGGTGGTGGTTCCCGATGTGGGCGGCGGCTTTGGCATCAAGCTGCACACCTACGACGACGAAATGTCCGTCTGCGCGGCGAGCGTGCTGCTCGGGCGCCCGGTGAAATTCGTCTGCGACCGGCTGGAGGCCTTCGCGAGTGACAACCATTCCCGCGGGCACGAGGCTGATGCGGCGATCGCGATCGACGCGCAGGGCAACATGCTCGCCTTCTCCACCGACGACCTTATGGAAGCGGGTGCGTTCTCCGCCTACCCGCGTTCGAGCGCGCTCGAGGGCCTGCAGGCAATCGTCAATGTCGGCGCGCCCTACGCCGCGCCCGGTTTCCGCGCGCGCCTGCGGGTGGCGTTCCAGAACAAGCCGCATGTCGCCTCCTACCGCGGTGTGGGCCAGCCAATCGCGTGTGCTGTCACCGAGATGCTGGTGGAATCGGCGGCGCGCAAGATCGGCATGGATCCGGCGGAGTTCCGCCGTCGCAATCACCGCAGCGCATCGCGCTCGGGCAACAAGTCCCCCGGCGGCATCGACATGGGCGGCGAACTCAGCTTCGATGCCTGCCTCGACAAGCTGCTCGCGATGATGGACTACCCCGCGCTTCGCGCCGAACAGACCGAAGCACGCAAACAGGGCCGGTATCTCGGCATAGGCTTTGCCACCTTCATCGAACAATCCGCGCCCGGGCCGATGTTCTACAGCGCCTCCGGCGTGTCGATCGCCGCAAGCGACGGCTGCAGCGTGCGGCTCGAGCCGACCGGCTCTGTCACCTGCATCACCAGCACCCAGTTCCAGGGCCAGGGCGTGGAGGTCGCGCTGTCGCAGCTGATCGCCCAGACGCTCGGTGTGCCGGTCGATGCGGTGCGCATCATCCACGGTGACACTGCTGTCACGCCGATGGGCGGCGGCACCTGGGCCTCGCGCGGACTGTCGGTTGGTGGGGAGGCAGCACTCATGGCCTCGGGCGAGTTGCGCGAGCGCATACTCGCAGCCGGCGCCGCGCTGCTCGAAGTGTCGGTCGAGGATCTTGAGCTTCGCGACAGCAGCGTGCGGGTACGCGGCACCGACAAGTCGATGCCGCTGTCGGAAGTCGGCTTCACGATGCATTACAGCCAGCATGTGCTCCCCTCAGGTGCTGCGACCGATCCAATGGTCACGCAACACTACACGCCCAAGCGACCCTACTTCATCGCCAACGGCATCCAGGCGAGCCTTGCCGAGGTGGATCCCGAGTCCGGCTTTGTGCGCCTCCTGCGTCACTGGCTGGTCGAGGACTGCGGCCGCGTCATCAATCCGCTGCTCGCCGACGAGCAACTCCGCGGCGGCGTGATCCAGGGCATCGGCGCGGCGCTGTTCGAGGAATGCACCTATGACACCGAAGGCCAGCTGCTCGCCGCGACCATGGCCGATTACCTCGTGCCAATGGCCGCCGACATGCCCGACATCGAGATCGGACACGTCGAGACACCGGTGACCGACACGCTCCTTGGCGGCAAGGGCGTGGGCGAGGCCGGCATCGTCGGCGCGGCCGCCTCGGTTGCGAATGCGGTTAATGACGCGCTCTCCCCGTTCAATGCAGAAATTTGCGAACTGCCAATGACGCCCGAGCGAATTCTTCGTGTCCTTCACCGGGTGCCGTGAAAAACCTCAGCAATGAAAGCACCATGACCTCTAAAGAACCCGGCAGCCTGATCGGCGCCTCCATAGCCCGGCCCAAAGCGCGCCAACTCGCTGCCGGACGCGGACGTTACACCGACGATCTGCGCATCCCCGGTCTGCTGCACGCCGCCTTTCTGCGAAGCCCGCATGCGCATGCGCGTATCGTTTCGGTCGATCTGCGACAGGCGCGCTCGCTGCCGGGCGTCACCGCGGTGTATCAGGCCGAGGACCTGCTCGCGGTGTGCAAACCCTGGACCACCACATTCCGGCTGGCCCCGGCGCACCGCTCCGCGCCGCAGGCACCGCTCGCCCATGAACGCGCTCTCTGGCAAGGGCAACCGGTGGCGATCGTCATCGCAGAATCGCGCGCCATCGCCGAAGACGCGGCCGCACTGATAGAAGTCGAATGGGAATCGCTGCCCGCGCTTGCCAACGGCCGCGATGCACTCGCCAAAGACGCGCCGGTGCTGCACCCGACGCTGGACAGCAACATGCTGTTCGAACACCGCATGAGTGCGGGCGACCCTCAGGCGGCCTTCGCCGCGGCGGCGCATGTGGTGCGCCGGCAACTCCGGTTTCCGAGACACACCGGCGTGCCGCTTGAGGCGCGCACGGTCGTGGCCGAATTCGATCCGACGCAGCGCAATCTCACGGTCCATGCATCAACGCAGGTGCCGCACCAGATGCGCGACATACTTGCGACACAACTCGGGCTGGACGAGAACCGGGTGCGCGTCATAGTCCCCGATGTGGGCGGCGGGTTCGGCATCAAGCTGCATGCCTACGATGATGAAATGTCGGTGTGCGCCGCCGCGGTTCTTCTCGGGCAACCCGTGAAATTCGTCTGCGACCGGCTCGAGGCCTTTGCCAGCGACAACCATGCGCGCGCGCACCAGGCCGACGCAGCCATCGCTTTCGACGCCAACGGTGACATGCTCGGCTTCACCACCGATGACCTGATGGAAGCGGGTGCCTTCTCGATCTACCCGCGCGCGAGCGTGCTCGAGGGCATGCAGGCGGTCAACAACGTAGG
>CAMBSA010000313.1 GCA_945869935.1 Bordetella parapertussis
CCTTTGGCGGCGCGGCGGCGAGCATCGATGCGAAGAAGAAATCGCGTCTGCTCGCCGCCGCACGGGAATACCTCGCACGGGGACCGGACCGGCCCTGCCGCTTCGACGTGGTACTCATAACTGGCGACACAGGCGCCGTTGCGGGCAGCAAGCTTGCCCCTGAAATCGAATGGATACGCGATGCGATCACCGAGTGAGCGGATATACCGCTGGACCCGTCGGACACTTGCCGCGCTGCTGTGCTGCGCGGCAACGGGCGTCCTGGCGGCCGATGTGCGCATGCTGGTGCAGCATTCGCCGCTGGCGGGCTTTCGCTACTACGAAGCACGGCAGGCCTTCGCACAGTTGATCGTGGGCGAGCCGCTCGATCTTGTTCGCGAACCCGACAACCCTTACGATCCGCGTGCAGTACGCGTCGAATGGCGCGGCCGGAAGCTCGGCTATGTGCCCCGCGCCAGTAATTCCGCGCTTGCCTGGGCGATGGATGCGGGCGAACCGGTGAGCGCGCGCGTCGCCCGCCTCACAATCCATCCGAATCCGCGCCGCCGCATCGAGTTCGAAGTATTCGTCGAATAAAACCACGCCCGGCGAAACTGGCATCAGTTCTCAATGCCCGAACGCAGCGTCGAGTAAAATACGCCCATGAAGAAAGCAACCGCCGCACCCGAACCCGAATTTTCGATCGCGTCCAGGGTAAAGGCCCATTTTCGCGCGAGCGCCCAACTCAAACTCGATGCGCTGGAGGAACTTGCGGGGCCGATCGCTCAAGGCGTGGAATTGATGTTTGCCAGTCTCATGGCCAATGGAAAGATCATGTCCTGCGGCAATGGCGGTTCCGCCGCCGATGCCCAGCACTTCGCCGCCGAACTGGTCAATCGCTTTGAGCGCGAGCGCCCGCCGATCGCCGGCCTCGCGCTCACCACCGACTCGTCGATCCTGACCTCGATCGGCAACGACTACGAATTCGAACAGATATTCTCCAAGCAGATCAAGGCGATCGGCCAGCCCGGTGACGTTTTGCTCGCGATCAGCACCAGCGGCGGCTCGAAGAACGTGATCCGCGCGGTCGAGGCGGCGCATGAACGCGAGATCCGCGTGATTGCGCTCACCGGCCGCGGTGGAGGCGACCTGGGGAACGCATTGCTGCCCTCCGATGTCCATATCTGTGTGCCACACCCTCAGACGCCACGCATCCAGGAAGTGCATCTGCTTGCACTGCACTGCCTGTGCGACGGCATAGACAACCTGTTACTTGGAGCCGAAGCATGAGCAAACTCATAACCCGACTCAACCGCGCCAGCGGCCTTTTACGGGCCGCCGCACTTGCAGCGGCAGCGCTCACGCTCGGTGGCTGCATCGAGGCCGCGATCTTCGGCGGCGCCGCGAGCGGCGCGTTGATGGCCAACGACCGTCGTGTCGCAGAGATCGTCCTCGGCGACGAGCGCGTGGAAGCCACCGCAAGCAACCGGATCAGCACCCGCTTCGGCGACAAGGTGCATGTCAACGTCACCAGCTTCAACTACACCGTGCTGCTCTCGGGCGAAGTGCCCGACGCCAAGACCAAGGCCGAGATCGAGCGCATTGCAAGCGAAGTCGAGCGGGTGAAGGCGGTGGTCAACGAACTGCAGGTCGGAGCGCAAAGCGCGTTCACCGCGCGTGGCAACGACACCTACCTTACCGGACGAGTCAAGGCGGCGATGGTCGGCGCGAACAAGTTCAACACCAACCATGTCAAGGTGGTCACCGAGGCGGGCGTCGTGTACCTGATGGGTCTTGTCACCCGCAAGGAAGGCGACGACGCCACCGAAATCGCCCGCGCGATCGGAGGCGTGCAGAAGGTGGTTCGCGTGTTCGAGTATGTGACCGTACCGGCCGCCGCCACGGCCCCGGCGCCAGCCAAGTAAGAAGGCAAGCGTTTGAGGACGGACGCACTGCAACGCCTGGCACGCGCGACCGTCCTGCGGAATCTCCACAACCTGATCTGCGCAGTCCTTGTCGCTGCCTCTCTCGGAGGCACGGCGGCGCACGCGCAGGTTCCCGACTGGAAAGTGCTGTTTGATCGCGGCGTAGAGCGCTACCAGCGCGGAGACCTGCCGGGCACGATCGAAATCTTCACCCGCTATATCGAGATCGCCGGCGGCGACCCCGCCGGCTTCCATAACCGCGGAAAAGCGCGTGCCGGCCTGCGCAATTACCGTGATGCAATCGCCGACTTCACCCGCGCGATCGAACTCGACCCGCAACTTGCAGACGCATGGAATGACCGCGGCTCGGCGCGCACGCAGATAGGCGACCTCGATGGCGCGATCGAGGACCTCAACCGCGCCATCGAGATCAACCCCGGAAACGAATGGGCCTTGATGAACCGCGGCGTGGCCTGGTTCCGCAAGGGTGACTACCAGCTCGCGATCGCCGACCAGACGCGTGCGATTGAAAACAACCCGCGTTTCCTGTTCGCCTGGGTCTATCGCGGCGTCGCGCGCCGAACGATGGGCAATTACGACGGCGCGATCGAGGACTACAACCGTGCGCTCGTTCTCAACCCGCGCGACGTGTTCTCGATGAGCGACCGCGGCATCGCCAAAAGCGCCAAGGGCGACTATGACGGCGCGATCGCCGACTACAGCCTGGCGATAGAAACGGCGCCGAGCTTCGCCCCGCCCTGGAACAACCGCGGCATCGCGCTGCGCGCGATCGGCGACTTCGCCGGTGCGATGGAAAACCATTCGCGCGCGATACGGCTCGACCCGAAGCTCGCCTCGGCCTGGAACAACCGCAGCCTCGCGCGGATCGACCTGGGCGACATCGACGGTGCGATATCGGACGCGAGCCGCGCGCTGGAAGTCGACCCGCGGTATGTGAACGCGCTCTCGAGCCGCGGCAGCGCGCGCCTTGCGAAGTACGAGCTCGACGCAGCGCTCGAGGACTTCAACCGGGCGCTCGCGATCGACTCGCAGTCGGCCAATGCGCTCAACAACCGCGGGCTCGCGCGCGCCGAGCGCGGCGAATTCGAGGATGCGATCACGGACTTCACCCGCGCCGCCGAATCCGACGCGAAGTCCGCCGCCGCGTGGAACAACCGCGGCCTGGCGATCGCCGACCGCGGCGACAACGACGCGGCGATTGCCGACTTCACCCGCGCGTTCAGCCTTCGTCCGGGCGCGCTGTCGCTGTTTGCCCGTGCCAACGCACTGTGGCGCCAGGGCAAGCGCGAAGCAGCGAGCGCGGACTACCGCCGCATCGCGGAATTCGCGGCCGCAGAGCCCGAGCCCTACATCTGGGTCAGCCTGTATTTCAACCAGAACGAAGCCGCGCAACGCGCCGCGGCGGCTATGCTCGAACGCTCGCTCAAGCGAAGCGCGAAGCCCGAGGGCTGGAACGTCCTGCTTGGCTGGCTTGGCCACCGCAAGGCGGGACAACCGCGCGAGGCCATCAATTTTCTCGACCAGTGGGCACCGAGAATCGACCCGAACCGCTGGCCCGTCGCCATCGTCCGCCACCTGAAGGGCGAGATCCCCCGCGAGGCGCTGCTTGCAGCGGCGAAGACGCTCGGCCAGCAGACCGAGGCGCGAGCGATCATCGGCATGAACCTGCTCTATTCCGGCGACTCACCCGGCGGAATGAGCGAATTGCGCTGGGTGCGCGATGCCGGCAGGAAGAGCCGCTGGGCACACGCGCTTGCGCTGATGGAAGTGGAGCGCCGCGAGGGTATCGCGCCTTCGCTTGCTGGTCGCACTCCGAATTTCATCAAATTCATCGGCAGAAATGACCAGCTGGCGCGTGAAAACGGGCGATTCCTATAAAGTGGCTGATATAGGTCACTGTGCCGGATACGCATCCCGGTAACGCACGCGGACGGTGAAATCCGGCGCGATATCCACCTGCAGCCGGTGCGCGCCGAAGCCTTCGATATAGGT
>CAMBSA010000314.1 GCA_945869935.1 Bordetella parapertussis
GCCGAGCTTCTCGGCGTATTGCGGATCGAGCGCGTTTTCCGCGTCGATATAGGCGGCGGTGCCGCCGAGTTTTTGCACTTCGGCCACTACCTGCAGGCAGAGCGTGGTCTTGCCCGAGGATTCCGGGCCGTAGATTTCCACCACGCGACCGCGCGGCAGGCCGCCGACGCCGAGGGCCACATCGAGGCCGAGCGAACCGGTGGAGATGACCTCGATGTCCTGCAGGGCCTTGGAGTCCATGCGCATGATGGAGCCCTTGCCGAACTGCTTTTCGATCTGGGAGAGTGCGGCCTGCAGGGCCTTGGCTTTGTTGTCGTCCATGTTCTTTTGTCCTCGTGATGTGCGTTTGATTATGGCATAAACGCCCTGCCCCAACATGCGTTGACCTGTGTTTTTATACAGTAGTTTTAAAACGCCGTCCAGCGCCGAAAAATCAAGCTTTACTTCCCTGTTTTCAGGTATTTGATGATCCGCAGGTCCGGCACGGCAAACTCCGGATGAGGAGAAAACACCATGAAAACAAGGCACGGGCTGCTTGCCCTGCTCGTCACCGCCACGGCATCGCTGGGTGCGGTCGCGCACGCGCAGTCGCCCTGGCCCACGCGGACGGTGAAGATCCTGGTGTCCTCCAGCGCCGGCGGCTCGCCCGACATCCAGTTGCGGCTGGTGACACAGAAAATCACCGAGGCGCGCGGCACCGCCTTCGTGATCGAGAACCTGCCCGGTGCCTCGGGCAACATTGCCGCCGAACGCGTCGCGCGCGCCGCGCCCGACGGCTACACCCTGCTCTATTCGTCCGCCGGCCCGATCTTTTTCAACAAGAGCCTGTTTCGCAAACTCAACTACGACATCGAGCGCGACTTCGAGACGATCAGCCAGTTCGCATCCACGCCCAACATCCTCGCGGTGCACCCCTCCCAGTCGTTTCGCACGGTGCAGGAACTGATTGCCTTTGCGAAGGCCAATCCCGGCCGCCTGCGCTACGGCTCGGCGGGCAGCGGGTCGTCGCAGCACCTGTCGATGGAACTCTTCAAGGGCCTCACCGGCGTGAACATCGCGCACATCCCGTACAAGGCGAGTTCGCAGATGACCACCGAACTCGCAGGCGGGGAGATCGAACTCGCGTTCCAGAACGCGCCGCTGATCCTGCCGCATGTGCGCTCGGGCAGGTTGCGCGCGCTTGCGATCAGCACCGCACAACGCCAGGCGTTTGCGCCCGAGATGCCTACGGTGGCCGAGAGCGGCGTGGCGGGCTACGAAGCAGGCGGCGGCTCGGGCCTGCTCGCGCCGCACGGCACGCCGCGCGCGATCGTCGATCGGCTGTTCGACGATGTGTCGCGTGCGCTCGGCAATCCCTCGGTGCGCGAGCAGTACGCGAAGAACGGCCTGCACCCGGTGGGGTCGTCGCCCGCGGAATTCGCCGCGCACATCCATTCGGAAATCGCGCGCTGGGCGCCGGTGATCAAGGCAACCGGCGCGACGGTAGATTGATCATCCCGCCCGACTGCGCACGACAGTGCAGGCAGCGACATCTGGCCGGCGCAAACGTGAGCACAGCCGCGCCCGGTTTTGTACGGTGCTATCGCATCCAGCCGCTTGACACCGGGTCTTCAAGCGCAAGCCCGGTTGGCGTATTCTGTTTCGCATGAACGAAGCTGAGGCTCGGTTTTCCGTCCTGCGAGAGTCCGCCGACGCTGCGGCAGCGGCCGCCATCGAACGGCTGGTACGCGAAGGAACGGATCGCGAACTGAACCGCGTGAACGTGATTGACTTCGCGGCAGCCAATCGCGTGAACGAGGAGTCCGCGATCGCGGGTTTCCTGCACGCCTCGCGGCTGGGCCTGTTCGACATGTCCTGGAACGTGCTTTGCCCGGGCTGTGGCGGCGTGCTCGATTCCGGCGCCTCGCTGAAGACCGTGCGCAGGGACACGTATTCCTGCGCCCTCTGCGCGGCGGGCTACGAGCCGACGCTCGACGAGACGGTGGAAGTCTCGTTCACCGTGAACCCGCGAGTGCGGCGCATAGCCGCCCATGATCCGAACGCGCTGTCGATGTGGGAGTACCAGCGGCAGGTGTTCTGGAGCTCCGGGATCGTCCTGCCGGACGACGAGGCCTTCGAGAAACTGCTTCAGGAAATGGTCATCGATTCGGTGGAATTACCCGCGGGCGAAAAGGCGCTCTTGTCGCTGCAGCTTCCGGCTGAGTTCGTGATCGTGTTCGAACCGGTAACCCATGCGGCACATTTCATCGATGTCAAGGGCGAGCCGACGCGCGAACGCCAGAGCCTGTCGCTGGTATTCAACAACGTCCGCGCCCCGACCGGCACCGTGCAGATGCGGCCGGGCCCGCTGCGCCTGTCGCTTGAGAACCGCGCCGACGTGCGCGTTCTCCCCGTGGTGGTCATCGCGGGCGACGCGCTGCACCACCTGCTTGGCAATCGCAGGAAATTTCTCACCGCAAAGCGCCTGATCACAAACCAGACATTTCGCGACATCTACCGGACCGATACGCTGGATGTGGATCAGCGGCTCAAGATCACCAGCCTGACATTTCTCTTTACCGACCTGAAAGGTTCCACCGAGCTCTACGAGCGGGTCGGAGACCTCGTCGCCTATGACATGGTGCGCGCGCACTTCGGCATCCTCAACGAAGTGGTCGCCGCCGAAGCCGGTGCGGTGGTCAAGACCATCGGCGATGCGGTCATGGCCACGTTCCCGACCCCGGAGCGGGCACTCGCCGCGGCGCTTCGCATGCGAGACGCGATGGACAAACTGAACGCCGAAAGCGGCCGCGAAGACCTGCTGCTCAAGATCGGCGTGCACGAGGGCCCCGGCCTCGCGGTGACGCTCAACGACCGCCTCGACTATTTCGGCCAAACGGTGAACATCGCCGCCCGCGTTCAGGGACTGGCACTGTCGCGGTCGATATTCGCGACCGAACCCGTGGTGAATAATCCGCCCTCGACGCACTTGCTTGAAGAGAGAGGCCTCAAGCCGGTGCCCCGGCGGCATTCCCTGCGCGGGATCGCCGAGGAACTCACGGTGTATGAAATTCCGTGATCCGCGTCAGCGCGTCGCGCATACCCGCTTGAGTACCGCGACGGCAACCGCCTCGCCGTCGACCGGCTTCCAATCGGCCGACCCGATGCCGGTGGCGAGCACCTTTCCACGCGCCATTGGCATCGAATGCGAGCTCCAGGAAAGCGACCCGAAACGCATCCGTTTGCAGTCGACGTGGTTCAGGATCAGGCGGGATGCCGCCGTGCCTGCACGCGGCGACTTGATGTCGTACAGGACCGGCACGCTGCGGATGTCGCCTTCGCTGGAATGTCCTTCGGATCGACGTAATAGGTCGCCTCGGAGGTTTCGCCGAGCCTAGTCCACTCCGCCAGCGCGGGCGCGGAGATCAGAAGCAACAGTGCAATCAGGAAAGCGCGCATATCGATTCCGCCGACCGGACACTTATGGAATTGCCAATTTTAGCAATCGTATTATCCACTTGTACACATGGATAAACAATCCATAGACGGCAAAGTGCGCAATTCATGGCGCCCCGCCTATACGCTTCCCGGCCGCGCGATGTCGGATGCCGCGTAGGGAATGGACCAGGCCGCGTCCTCCGGAATCGACGGCACCGTCGCCTCCCACGCCGCATAACGTGCGCGCATCGCGGCAAGCCGTTCCGGGTCGCGCCGGCCGCGGTTGGCGCGCTCGCGAGAGTCGGTCGCGAGGTCGAACAGGAACTCGTCGCCCTCGATGCACAGGTACTTCCAGTTGCCCGAGCGCATCGCCTTCTGCTCGCGGTACTTCATGCGCCAGAACAGCTCGCGTTCGATCGGGCGCTCGGGATGGTCGAGCACCGGCAACAGGCTGACGCCATCGAGCGGGTAGTCCGGATGCGCAGCCGCGCCC
>CAMBSA010000315.1 GCA_945869935.1 Bordetella parapertussis
GTTTCTGGGTCGCGAACAGGGACTCGATCAGCCGGTGGTACACCGCCTGCTTGTCGCCGACGAAGCCGATCTTGCTTGCTTCGGTGTTGATCGTCGAGCGCTGCTGTTCGATGACATCAATCGCCTTCTTCCAGTACTCCACCGCAGCGGCAGGATCATTTTCCTGCGCGGCGATGCGACCGCGGTCGTACAGGATCACCCAGTAGATTTCGCCGTTGTCCTTCACGCGCGGAATCGCGAGCAGCTTGTCGTAGCCTTCCTTCGCCTCCTTGACTTCGCCCACTTCGAACGCTGTCTTGATGCGCATGAAGGTATTGGGGATCTCCTGGTAGGTGAAGAGGCTTTCCCCCGCCATGCCGGCGATCACGCCGCCGAGAACATCGCCCAGGGCCATGATCACTGCACCGAGTCCCATCGAATCGCTGCGAAACGCGGCGTAGGCGCCCTTGAAGTCGCCCAGCGCAAGATGGATCTTGGCCAGGCCGTTGACCTTGTCCTTGGTCAGGCCGGAGTAGGGGTAGGAGGTGCTGATGTCGGACAGGTCTTTCGCGAACTTGCGCGCCGTCTCGGTCTTCCCGGCAAGTGCGTGGGAGACGCCGAGCACGGTGAGTGCCTGGATGCGGAACGGGCGCTCTTCGTTCCAGCGGGTGGGAATGACTTCGAAGGCACGCTGTGCCGACGCCATTGCCCGGTCGTAGTCGCGCAACTCGGTGTAGGACTCGGCGCGCTGCAGGTGCAGCCACGGCACCACCGTTCCCTTCAGCCCGTCCGGACCGCCCACCGCCCAGAGCCCATCATCGCAAGGCCGAACAGGAACGGATTCGCGCGGCGCATCTCGTCGAGGTCCATCGCGGCCGTGTCGCCGCGCCTGATGTTTTCCTCCAGACGGTCAAGGCAGATGAAAACCTTGTCGTAGCGCTTGAGCTTCCCGTACGCCGTGCAGAGCGGCATCAGTTTCGAGCTCGGTGCTTTGGGATCCTCCCGAAGCTCCTTCTCGCCGAGTTGCTCGAGTTCGACGTAGCGTGCACTCATGAAAAGGCGCCCCCGCTCGGGAATGAACTGCGCGAGAGCCGGGTGCGATGCGGAGAGGAGAATCGCAATCAGGACAAATCGTGCGCGCATGGTGATTCCTTCGGGCCTTGCTGCTGTTCTGCAAGACTACGCCCGCAGGTATCCCTGATTCAATACGTGGAACTACCCGACAGCTCCCCGACAGCTGTGGTCTGGCTCGGACGGGAAAAACCTATTCCGGAAGAATTCCCGCGGCCTTGATTTGCCTGCTCCAGAGCGCGATTTCCTTCTTCACGAATTCGGCAAAGGAGGCGGGGGTGCTGCCCGTCGCGAGATCCAGGCCGACACGCTCGAAGCGTTCCCGGAAATCCGGACGTGCAGCAATGCGGGCGATTTCCTGCGAGTAGTAGGCAAGGATGTCGGGAGGCGTCTTTGCCGGGGCGAAGATGCCGACCCAGTTGTAGAGCTCGTAGCCCGCGAAACCGGCCTCGATCAGGGTCGGCGTGTCGGGAAGCAGCCTGGATCGCGCACGGCTGGTCACCGCGAGCGCGCGCAGCTTTCCCGCCTTCATCAGCGGCGTGGCGCCGGTGATGTCGTTGAACATCATGTTTACCGTGTTGCCCGCGACATCGTTGAGCGCCTGCGGAGCGTTCTTGTAGGGGACATGGAATATCTCGATGCCGGCGGTCTGCTTGAGCATCTCCCCCGCCACCGCGCCGGTGGCGTTGCCCGAGGCATAGTTGAGCTTGCCGGGTTGGGATTTGGCGGTGGCGATCAGGTCCTTCAGGGTGTTGATCGGGCTGTCGTTCCCGACGAACAGCGCAAGCGTTGCCGTCGCGACGAGCGACACCGGGGCGAGATCGCTGACCGGGTCATAGGGCAATTTCTTGAACAGGCTGGGTGCGGCGGCGATCGCGGTGGAGCCGGTTGCAACAAGCGTGAGTCCGTCCGGTGCGGCTTTTGCGGCGGCATCTGTCCCGATGATCGCGAGCGCCCCCGGCCGGTTTTCGATCACGATCGAACGCTTGATCGAGTCCTGCAGCGAAGTCGCAAGCAGCCGCGCAGCGACGTCGGTGCCGGTTCCGGCCGCGAACGGCACAATGAGGCGAACCGGCCGGTCGCCGGGGAGCTGGGCCGACGCGCCGCAGGATACGGCGATCAGGAAGGCGGCAAGAGCGGTGCGGATGGTCATGAGAATTCCTCGGAGGGCAGTCGATGGTGCGTGCCCGCGTGGATGGCGGGCGCGGGATGGGAAAGTGAACATGCGGAACCGGTGTTTTGGCTAGGCGGGCTGCCCGGGTCTGCGGCGCGGGTCGGGGATCGGCACGGCATCGATCAGCGCGCGGGTGTAGGGGTGGGCTGGCGATCGCCACAAGGTGGCTCGGTCCGCGGTTTCCACGATCTTGCCGAAATGCATCACCGCGATCCGGTCGGCGACGTGCTGCACCACCGACAGGTCGTGCGAGATGAAAAGATACGATATTCCTAGTTCCGCGCGAAGTTCATCGAGCAGGTTGATCACCTGCGCGCGTATCGACACGTCCAGTGCGGAGACCGGTTCGTCGCAGACGATCAGCTTCGGCTCCAGCGCGAGCGCGCGCGCCACGCCGATGCGCTGGCGCTGGCCGCCCGAAAATTCATGCGGATAGCGTGATGCGGCATCGGACCCGAGGCCGACGCGGTCCATCAGCCAGCGAACCCGATCGCGTCGTTCGCCTGCGTTGCCGCGCCTGTGGACGATCATGGGTTCTTCGAGAATCTGATTTACAGTCATTCGGGGGTTCAGCGAGGCGTACGGGTCCTGGAAAATCATCTGCAGGCCGGGGCGGTACGGGCGCAATTCCGCCGGCGTGAGTCGCGTGAGGTCCACGCCCTCGAACTCGATCGAACCCGTATCGGGATCGAGCAGGCGAAGAATCAGCTTTCCGAGCGTGGACTTTCCACAGCCCGATTCGCCCACCAGACCCAGCGTCTCGCCCCGGGCGATGCAGAGGTCGACGCCATCCACCGCCTGCACCACGCGTCCGTCGGACGCATAGCGCTTCGACAATCCGGACACGCGGAGCAGAGGCGTGCTCATACCCGCGCCTCCTTGGCGACGTCGACTTCATTCGCGTGAATGCACGCGACGGACCGCTGCCCGATCGTGCGAAGCGCGATATCCCCGCTCCTGCACGCATCGGTCGCGTCGCCGCAGCGCGGCGCGAAGGCGCAGCCCGCGAGTCTCTCGCGCAGTGACGGCACGGTGCCGGGAATTTCCACGAGCCGTGCCGGCTTTCCGTTTGCGCCTGTTTCCCGCTCGGGATTCGGCAGCGAGGCAAGCAGTCCGCGCGTGTAGGGATGCAGCGGTGATTCGAACAAATCTTCGACCGGCGCTTGCTCCACCTTGCGACCCGCATACATGACCACCACCCGGCGCGAGGTCTGTGCGACGACCGCCAGATCATGGGTGATCATCAGCAGCGCCATCCCCATGCGTTGTTGCAGGGAATGGAGCAATTCCAGGATCTGCGCCTGCGTGGTGACATCGAGTGCGGTGGTGGGTTCGTCGGCGATCAGCAGGCGCGGTTCGCAGGACAAGGCCATTGCGATCATCACGCGCTGGCGCATGCCGCCCGAGAGCCGGTGAGGATATTGTTCAAGCAGCCGGCGGGGTTCCGGCAGCCCGACGAGTTCGAGCAGTTCGGCCGCGCGATCGGCCGCCTGCTTGCCGGATACATTACGGTGCGCACGGATCGCTTCGGTGATCTGATTGCCCACGGTGAAGACCGGGTTGAGTGAGGTCATCGGCTCCTGGAAGATCATGCCGATGCGGTTGCCGCGGAGCGCGCGCATTTCCTCGGGTGCAAGCCGGACCAGATCCGTTCCTTCGAACAGGATCTGCCCGCCGGTGAT
>CAMBSA010000316.1 GCA_945869935.1 Bordetella parapertussis
GCGCGCAGCAACCCGGTCGGGCGCACCAGCAGGAACAGGATAAGCAGTATGAGCGGCACGCCCTGTGCGTATCCCGAGGGGATCGGCGCATAGCGCGCGGTGAGTTGTTCAACGAGGGCGAGCAGTATTCCTCCGAGCAGCGCGCCCTCGACCCGACCGACGCCGCCCACCACCAGCGCAGTGAAGCCCTGGATCGCGAGCGGTATGCCCATCAGGTAGTGCGCCGAAATGTTCGGCCCCACCAGCATGCCCGCCAGGCCCGCCACCCCCGCGCCGGCCGCGAACGCAAGCGCGGTGACCCGGGAAAGATTGATGCCCATCAGCGCCGCGGCGCGGCGGTTGATCGCCACCGCCTCGAAGCACTTGCCCCATAAAGTGCGCTCGAAGAAATACCAGGTCGCGAGGAACACCGCGAGCGTGGCGCCGATGATGAAAAAACTCTGGTTCGACCCGGCAAGGGTGAGTTCGCCTCCGAGCGGGATTTCCAGCCGTCCGAAGCCGAAGGGATACGGCACCGCCTGGGGATCAGGCCCGAAGAACAGCGACACCCCCTCGCGTATCAGCACCAGCACGCCGAGCAGGGTCAGGATGGGCGCGAGTTCGGGCGCGCCGCGCTCGACCAGTGGGCGTACCGTCAGCCGCTCGATGATCCAGCCCGCCACCAGCATCAGGGCAATGATCAGGACCAGTCCGACGGGATAGGAAAGCTTGTACTGGCCGATCGCAACAAACGCACCAAAGGCGCCCACCATCACCCATTCGCCCACCGCGAAATTGATCAGGCCGGTGGGTCGCAGCATCACCAGATACGAAAGCGCCACCAGGCCATAGACACAGCCGGAGGCGAGCGAACTGATGATGATCTCGATGAAGTCTTGCAAGAGGCGCTACCCGGTCAGGCTGGATGTGCAGATGTGCAGACGCGCTGAACGCGAATACGAAGGAAACGCGGACCGGCAAAACAGCGTCGGCGGGCGGCTTGCACCGCCGACGCTGACGACCGTTACTTCTGTCCGGTGTGGATGGATCTTCCCTGGCGATCGCCCTCGTACACCCGAACAACCATGCCCTGCGGATCGAAACCGGTGCGCTTGCCTGTCGGGAAGGTGTAGCCGGTGCCCTTGGCGCCCATCACGCCGACGAAGTTCTTGGTCGCGTTCATCGCGGCGCGGATCTTCTCCTTGTCGGTGCCGCCGGCGCGGCGTATCGCATCGGAAACCAGGTAGATGCCGTCATAGCCGTAGCCGATAAGGTTGTAGGGCTCGACGTTGGTCGCCTTCGAATAGGCGTCGATGAAACGCTTGGTCTCGGGCTTTTCGATGTCGTAGGCATCGACGAACGCGAGGCCGTCGAGCAATCCCGCTCCCACCGCCATGTACACCGGCACCGAGAAGTTGTAGGACGCGAGGATCGGCTGCTTCATGCCAAGCTGCCGATACGCCTTGAGCATCAGCACGTTCTCGGGGGTGACCACGCCGGCGGCGAATATCGCCTGCGGGTTGGCGGCGCGCACGCGCTGCATGTGCGGCTCGGCCGAGGTCGATCCGCGCGGAATGACTTCCTCGGAGATGATCTCAATGCCCGCCTTCTGCAGGCCCGCCTTGAAGAAGCGCGTGGTCAGCTGGCCGAGGTCGGAACTCTCGCTCACCAGCGCGACCCGCTTGTAGTTCTTCGCCTTGGCGTAGGACAGCAGCGTCGCGATCTGGATCGAGCCGAGCGGGCCGGTCTGCCAGAAGTACGGGTTGTCGATCTGGGTGGTCAGCGTGTCACCCGAGTTCGACGGCGTGATGTGCGGGGTCTTGGTCTGCAGCGACACCGTCTGCGCCTGCTGCGTGGCGGGGGTGAGCGAGATCGACATGATGAACACAGCACCCGCGTCGACGAGCTTTCTCGCCATCGTCGCCGAGACGTCCGGCTTGCCCTGGTCATCCTCGACGATCAGTTCGATCTTCTTGCCGAGGATGCCGCCCTTGGCATTGATTTCCTTGGCACCGAATTCCACGCCTTGCAGAACCGGCTCTGCGTAGGGTTTTGCGGGTCCGATCTTGTCGGTGATGACGCCGATCTTGATCGTGTTCTGCGCCAGAGCGGATCCGGCAAGCAGCAAGGCTCCCGCGACCGCAAGTGTTGCCTTTCCGAGCATCGAATTCATCGCCATCCTCCTCATTGCCATCCTCCTCTGGTTGGTCCGGGGCTTAGACTACACCCTGTCGCCCGGTTTTGATGTCGCGCCGACGCCTGAACGGTGTGCCTCCGCGAGGGCATTAAATATTAGCATGCAAGGCTTTCTGTCGAGAGGGGATCGCAAGGGGCTTCGCCACTGCGGGAATCGCACTCAATTACCGCATGAATGTCGGCGACTTGACCCCGCACCGCGCGATGACTTAAGGTCGAAGCGACCCTGCATCATTCCGCGACATTTGCCGCTTTAATCTGCCGCCTTAACCTGCACCCTCCCCGGAGAAACCCATGCGCCTGCCCTCGTTTCGAACAATCAGCCTCGCAAGCCTGGCGGTCGGCCTCGCCGCCCTCGCCCCCGCTGCGCTTGCCGCCGACAAGATCAAGGTCGGTTACCTGAGTACGCTCTCCGGCCCGAACGCGCAGATCGGCTTCGATGTGCGCGACGGCTTCAACCTCGCGATCAAGATGAACGGCGGCAAACTCGGCACGCTGCCCGCCGAGGTGATCATCGCCGACGACCAGCTCAACCCCGACACCGGCAAGCAGGCGGTGGACCGGATGCTGCGGCGCGACCGCGTGGATATCGTGACCGGCATCATCTTCTCCAATGTCGCGGTTGCGGTCGGCCCGACGATATTCGAGAGCAAGACCATCTATCTCAGCCCGAACGCCTCACCCTCCCAGTGGGCCGGCGCGCAGTGCAACCCCTGGTTCTTCTCGGTCTCCTGGCCAAACGAGTCCTATCATGAAGCCGCCGGGCAGTACGCCACCGACAAAGGCATCAAGAACGTGATGTTCCTCGCGCCGAACTACCCCGGCGGGCGCGATGCCGCCACCGGCTTCAAGCGCCTGTACAAGGGCAAGGTCGCCGACGAGATCTACACCAAGCTCGGCCAACTCGACTACGCGGCCGAACTCGCGCAGATCCGCGCCGCCAAGCCGGAGGCGATGTACGTGTTCCTGCCCGGCGGCATGGGCATCAACTTCATCAAGCAGTTCGTCGCCACCGGCCTGTCCAAGGATGTGCAGCTGATCGTCCCCGGCTTCGGCTCGGACCAGGACGTGATCTCCTCGGTCGGCGAACAGCTGCTCGGCGTGTTCGACACTGCGCACTGGTCCATGGATCTGGACAACGACGCCAACCGCAAGTTCGTCGCGGCTTTTGAGGCGGAATTCAAGCGCCTGCCGAGCGTATTCGCCGCGCAGGGCTATGACGCGGCGCTCGCGATCGACGGCGCGGTGCGCGACGTCAAGGGCAAGATCGAGGACAAGGAAGCCTTTCGCCGGGCGATCAAGGCGGCGCATTTCAAATCGGTGCGCGGCGACTTCAAGTACAACGTCAACGGCATGCCGATTCAAACCTACTACCTGCGCGTCATCGCGAAGGATTCGAAGGGGCGCATCGTCAACAAGAAGATCGCCACCCTGCTCTCCAACCACGGCGACGCCTACGCCAAGGACTGCAAGCTGAAGTAAGAGAACCTGGCGATGTTGCGTGAACGCCTACCTGCGTTGAAGCACCTGGTCGAACCCGACCGGGTACACCGGCTGTGCTACACCGACCAGGACATCTTCGATCTCGAAATCAAGAACATCTTCGAGAAGACCTGGCAGTACTGCGGGCACGACACGCAGATCCCCAAGGCCGGGGATTTCTTCACCTTCCAGATCGGCCGCCAGCCGATGGTCATGGTGCGCGCCGAGGACGGAAAGATCCATGTCCTC
>CAMBSA010000317.1 GCA_945869935.1 Bordetella parapertussis
CCTGCGCGGTGCGAGGGGGGCTATCGCCTCGATCGAAAAATTCTGCGAGCGCCTGCGCACGCCGGCGGAATGCCGCGACGCGGCGCTGCTTGCGGCACGGCTGGCGGCCGAGGTGCGGATGGCGGACTCGCTCGATCCGAAGGCGCTGCTTGCGTTGCTTGAATCCGCTGATGCGTTTCGCCGGCCGGAGCGGCTGGGCGAATTGCTGCTGGTCGCAGAAGCCGAGGGCGCCGGCGAGGGCGCGGAGCCGACGCCGCATTACGCGCCGCGGCGTGCGGCGCTGGAGGCGCTTGAACGGGCGCGCGGCGTGGACACCGCCGCGATTGCGCGCGGGGATGCGGCTTGCGGCGGCGAATCCGGTGGCAGACCCGCGGGCCCCGATGTCGGTCGGCGCATCCGCGAGGCGCGGCTTGCCGCACTCCGTGGCACCGCAGGGAATACATGATGATCAAAAAAATCCGCTCGGAATCCGCGGTGCTGTTCCGCAATCTCGGACGCAACATTCTCGCGGGCGCACGGCTATCCCTCTTCATGCCGGTGCGGGCGCTGGATTTCCGCGTCTCCGCAGGCGACTACGCGATGGCGATCGCGGCGAGCCTGTTTGCCTGGCTGCTCGGCGGCATCGCGCGCGAAGGACTGGAGGGCTATTTCAATCTCGGCTCGCTGACGGTGGCGCTCGCGCAGCTGCCGGTGGTGGTGCTGGTGTGCCTCTTCGCGGCGCACATGCTCGGGCGGCGCGAACTGACGCTCGCGCTCGCGCTCGGAATCACCGCCACCGATGTGCTGTTCGAGATCGCCTCGGTGCTGATCGTCTGGGCTTCCGCCTCCGAGGCGGTCGCGCTCTGGGCGTTCTGGCTGAATGCGGTGTTCGTGCTCTGGGCACTCGCGACGATCGTGCGGGTGCAGGTGGTGTTCTCGGGCTGGCACGGCCGCAAGTCCTGGGGCGCGGTTGCGCTGTTCACCTGCCTGCTGGTGTTCTTCATCGCCTTCCTGCCTCGCAGCGAGCTCTGGACCGCCTGGCCGCGCGAGAACGCCGAGGCGCCGGTCGAGACGATTCTGCGCGAGGACGTTTTCCATCGCCAGGGCAAGTTGCTCGATCTGCAACTCGAGGCGCTTTCACCGCAGCGCGACGGCGTCGAGGACCTGTATTTCGTGGGTCTCGCGCCCGATGGCCGTCAGGACACCTTCGTGCGCGAACTCGGCGTGGTGCGGCGGCTGATGGACGAGCGCTTCGATGCCGACGGGCGCTCGGTGCTGATGTCCAATCACCCGTCCACGCTCGCCGACGTTCCGATCGCCACCGCCACGCAGCTTCGGCGCACCCTGCTTTCGCTTGGGTCGAGCATCAACCGGGAAGAAGACCTCGTGGTGCTGTTCCTCACCACCCACGGCTCGGCTCAGCATGAACTGTCCTTCGAACTGCCGCCGCTTTCCCTGCAACAGGTCAACCCGACGCAGCTGTCGCGGATGCTTGCCGACAGCGGCATCAAGTGGAAGGTGATCGTGATTTCCGCCTGCTACTCCGGCGGCTTCATCGAGGCACTGAAAGACGAGAACACGTTGGTGGTGACCGCGTCGGATGCGACCCGCACGTCCTTCGGCTGCGAAGCCTCGAGCGATTTCACCTGGTTCTCGCGCGCCTATTTCGACCAGGCGCTGCGCACCACGCGTTCCTTCATCGGTGCGTTCGAGCGCGCCCGGGTGCTGGTCGCCGAGCGCGAGCAGAAGGAAGGTTTCGAGCCCTCCAATCCGCAGATGCACGTTGGAGGTGCGATCCGCGGCAAACTTGAATCGATCGAGCGCCGGCTGAAGTCCTCGCCGCTGGCTCCCTCTACGCAGGCCGGCCTGCGTTCGTTAATCCCCACCCAGGCAAGCCTGCAATAAGCAACGGAGAATACCGATGGTTCCAAGAGCCGAAGTCGAAGCACGTCACAAGAAAGCACAGGGCCTGATGGCGAAGGCGGGTATCGACTGCCTGATGATCACCGAGCCGTTGAATTTCCTCTACTTCACCGGGCAGAAGGTGCCGGTGTCGATGGCAACGCGGCCGGCGGTGTTTTTCCTTCCGCAAAGCGGTGCGCCGACGATCATCGACTGGAGCGGACCGTCGATGTTCTCCCGCCTGTACAAGAAGCCTCCGCCGAATTACATAGCGGATGCGCGCATCTATCCGGAAATCCCGATCCAGGAGGCGACGCCGGTGGACTGGGGCATCGCGGGCGTGCTGGCCGAGAAGGGTGTGCTCGAAGGCACCGTCGCGACCGAGCTGGGTTATGAGACACGTCTCAACCTCGCGATGGAGGACTGGGAACTGGTGAAGCGCGGTGCGCCGAAGGTGCGCTGGGTAGATTCCGGCCCGATCACCTGGCCCTGCCGCGTGATCAAGTCCGATTGGGAAGCGGAACAATTGCGCCGCGCCTGCAGCATCGGCGGCCAGGCGTGGAAGCGCATGTTCGCCGAACTCAAGGCCGGCATGACGGGTCTGGACATCACCCGGCGCGTGGTGAAGAACTACATCGACCTCGGGGCCGATCTCGACTCCGGCCCGCCGATCGCGCTCGGCGCCACCGGGCCGGGTGGCGCGTTCCAGAAGGGCGACATCCTGTATCTCGACGGCGGCTGCAGCGTCGACGGCTACAAGATGGACTTCACCCGCCGCGCGGTGTTCGGTCCGCCTTCGGAACGGCAGACCGCCGAGCACTACGGCATGTGGGAAATCCTCGGAAAAGTGATGGACCGGATGAAGCCGGGCGTGGCCACGCGCGAGATCTTCGAGTTCTCGCAGGGCCTGATGGCAAAGACGAAATGGGTGAACTACTCCAGCCATCCCTCGCTTCGCATCGGCCACGGCATCGGCATCAACGTCGAGCCGCCGTATCTCAACGCTTTCGACAAGTGGATTCTCCAGCCCGGCATGAGCATCACGCCCGAACCCAAGATCGAGACGGTGGAAGGCCTGCTCAACCCCGAGGAGCATGTGATCGTGCGCGAAGGCGGGGTGGAAGTGCTCTCGACCGATCCGGGCAACGACCTGCTGGTAATCGAGTAGCAGGTCAACTGCGGGGGATAACCGCGGGGGGTCAACCGCGCGGTGCCCGCGGCGTTGAGCGGGTATGCGTCGTCTTGCGTTGATGATCTGTATGGGTATTCCGCTGCTTGCGCAAGGCGCGGGCACCACCTTTGCCGATCGCTGGAAGCAGTCGGACACGGATGGTTCCGGCACGCTCTCGCGCGTGGAAGCGCAGGGATTCCGGCAACTCCTTGATGCCTTCGATGCGATCGACACCGACCGCAACGGCGAACTCACACCGGCCGAAGTCCGCGCCTGGCGCGCATCGAAAAAGCATGCACGCTCGCAACGGCCCTCGGGATTTTCCGAACAGTTTGCGGCCGGTGATGTCGACCGCGACGGCGCGATCAGCCGCGCGGAAGCCGAATCCCGCCTGCCGCGCGTGGCGGCGAGTTTCGATGCGATCGATGCGGACCGCGACGGCCGCGTCAGCCGCGAGGAATTGCGGGCGTGGATCGAGAAGCGAAGAACGGCGAAGACGGCGCGGAATGAAAAATGAAAGCCTGTCGCAGGTTCTTCTTAACCGCCAAGAAGCAAAACCAAAACCGGAAGGCTTCGGAACAGGGAGGGCGGGAGAGCCCGCCCTCCCCGTTACCCCTCCCACCCCGGCAAAGCCCGCATCGAGCGGGCTTTGTTCTGCGCCTACGGCTTTTCTGCGGACCGCTCAGCCTAGATAAGTCGGGATATCCCCGTCAGCACCAGCGACAGCAGCACCGTTGTCGTGAACGGCAGGTAGTAGTCGCGGCCGCGCACGCGCACGGTGATGTCCCCCGGCAGCCGGCCGAGGCCGAAGCGCGCGAGCCACGGCGACAGCGCGGTGAGGACCAC
>CAMBSA010000318.1 GCA_945869935.1 Bordetella parapertussis
AGTCGCTTCGTAGTGGACCGTTCGCAAGAAATCTATTCGGGTGCGGTAATCTGATAATCGTCTTTCCAGGCGACCCGACATTTCGTTGAGCCAGTTGGCAGCCTCAATCGCATCAGAAAAGCCGTGCCTCGGAGCAGGGCTATCTGAAATCTCCGACGCCAGCCCTGCCCGAACCTGTGCGGATAGTGGCTCGTAAATCTGCTGGCCAGCAAGCGAAGAAGTCGCAGCAGCTGCCGCGGAAAGCGCTACCAATATGCAAAGAAACTTGCTCAGCACACTGTGGTTTTCAGGTAAGAGAAAATGTCGTCTGTCGCGATCTTTCGTACTTCTCCGTTACGACGGTTTTTGTATTCGACGGCATCTTCCTTTAGGACGCGTTCTCCCACCGTTACCCTGTGTGGAATGCCGAGAAGTTCCATGTCAGCGAACATGATTCCTGGTCGCTCGTCCCTATCGTCAAACAATACGTCGACGCCGAGCGTCTGCAATTCCGCATATAGCTTTTCCGCACACGCACGTACCGCAGGATTTTTCCCGAGCCCAATTGCTACGATTGCAACGCTGAAAGGCGCGATCGCGTCCGGGAAAACGATACCAAATTCGTCGTGATTCTGTTCAATGGCGGCACCAACGATTCGTGTAACGCCGATGCCGTAACACCCCATTTCGAAATGGCGTGAGTGTCCAGTGTCATCGAGAAAAGTGGCATTCATTGCCTCTGAGTACCGCTTGCGCAGTTGAAAAATGTGGCCGACCTCAATTCCCCGGGCGATGGACAGTACTCCTCCACCGTCCGGGCTGAGGTCACCTTCAACAACATTCCTTATGTCTGCAATTTGATTGGGTTCCGGCAGATCTCGAGCGAAATTCACCCCGGAAAGGTGGTGCTCATTTTCGTTTGCACCGCAAGTGAAGTCGCGCATCAGCGCAACCGTCCGATCAGCCACGACGTGAACGGCAGAGTTAACACCAACCGGGCCAATATATCCCGGTTGGCAGCCGAGATGGCTCTCAATTTCTGCGTCGGTGGCGAATCGAAACTCTCCGAATGAATCCAGTTTTGCAGTCTTGATTTCGTTTAATGAATGATCTCCCCTCAATAGCATCAGTTTGAATCCGCTTTCGCACATGATCGCGATAGCTTTGACCATATTCGTCAAAGGGATGTGTAGGTAACTGGATACGTCTTCACAGCGCGTTTTTTCGGGTGTCGCAACCTTCACAATTGTCTGGTTGGGTTCTTCTCTTCTAGAATTTGCCGGAATCGCCTCTGCGAGTTCAACATTCGCTGCATAGTCAGACGTTGCGCAGAAGGCGATGGAGTCCTCTCCGGACTTCGCAAGGACGTGAAACTCATGTGATCCGGTGCCGCCGATCGTGCCCGTGTCTGCAGCTACGGCGCGGAAATCGAGACCCAGTCTGCGGAATATGCGGTGATATGTGTCGTACATGCTCTTGTATTCGCGCTCAAGATCATCCGCAGACACATGAAACGAGTATGCATCCTTCATCGTGAATTCCCGACCGCGCATCACCCCGAATCGCGGTCGAATTTCATCGCGGAATTTTGTTTGAATCTGGTAAAAATTCACGGGGAGTTGGCGATAGCTACGAATATCTCTTTTGGCGATATCGGTTATGACTTCCTCGTGCGTAGGGCCGATGCAATACTCTCGTTTGTGTCGGTCAGAGACTCGGAGTAATTCAGGTCCGTATTTTTGCCAACGGCCAGACTGCTGCCAGAGTTCTGCCGGTTGGACAGCGGGCATGAAAAGCTCGATGGCATTAGCCCTGTCCATCTCTTCTCGGATAATCGCTTCGACCTTTCTCAGCACTCGAAGCCCGACAGGCAGCCACGTATATACGCCTGCGGCAAGTCGTCGAATCAGTCCTGCGCGGAGCATCAATTTATGGCTGACAACTTCGGCGTCGGCGGGTGCTTCCTTGAGGGTGGTTAAAAAGTACTTTGAGACTCGCATGGTAGTGTCAGTAAAGGAATGAATTATTGTAAACGAACCATCACGTCAGCTTGATGTCTGAAGGGTTGCAACGAATTCAAATCATTCTCGATTTGTGAAAGAATGAAAGAATATAGATCAGCGAGGCCGACATGCTTGACAAAGACGGCTATCGCCCCAATGTCGGAATTATCCTTTGCAATTGGCGCAATGAAGTTTTTTGGGGCAAGCGACTACGGGAGCACTCTTGGCAGTTCCCTCAGGGCGGAATTAAGCACGGAGAGTCGCCGGTCATGGCGATGTACAGGGAGTTGCACGAAGAGACGGGGCTGCTACCGAATCATGTGCAGATCTTGGGTCGTACCCGTGGCTGGCTACGATACGACGTGCCCGCTCAGTGGATTCGCCGTGATTTGCGAGGGAACTATAAAGGGCAAAAGCAGATTTGGTTCTTGTTGCGAATGGTTGGCCGGGACTGCGACGTACGTTTGCGTGCATCTACGAAGCCGGAATTTGATGCCTGGAGATGGAGTGAGTACTGGATTCCCCTTGATTCCGTCATTGAATTTAAACGGGATGTGTACCACCATGCGCTCACTGAACTTTCAAGGTTTCTTGAGCGCGATCGGCGCAACAAGCAGATGGACGCATCACCCTGATCGAGCGCGGTCCTGAGTACGACAGGTTTCCCTTGTCGGCTTTGGCTGCTTTGTGTGGCAAGATATAGAATTAAATCGAATCTAATCATTAGAATTATTCTAATATCTAGTTTTTCCATCGTTGTTTGTTTTACTTCAAGGAGGCTTAACTTATGCAACTCAAAGGTTCCCAAACTCACGCAAACCTGAAAGCGGCTTTTGCAGGCGAATCGCAGGCAAACCGTCGTTACCTGTACTTCGCAAACAAGGCAGACGTCGAAGGCCAGGCGGACGTCGCCGGATTGTTTCGTTCCACGGCAGAAGGTGAAACGGGCCATGCACATGGCCATCTTGACTATTTGGCTACGGTAGGTGACCCCGCGACAGATCTGCCGATAGGATCTACCTCGCAGAACCTTAAAGCGGCGGTTGCCGGGGAAACGCACGAGTACACAGATATGTATCCTGGCATGGCCAAGAGTGCACGTGACGAAGGATTTTCTGAGATCGCCGATTGGTTTGAAACGTTGGCAAAAGCCGAGCGTTCGCATGCCAATCGTTTCCAGAAGGCTCTTGATTCGCTTACCTGACCTTTCGGCTAAATTGCGCGCCGCGCGAATTTGATTCGACGGCGCGTTTTTTTTGCTTCGCCAACGCCTTGTTAGGGAGCGCCAAAATGGCAACAGAAGGAAATCTTGAAGCGCCGACCCGTCATCCGTTGGACTGGAAGAACCTCGAGTTCTACAGCGAGGAAAAGGTATTAGGCGAACTGGAGCGTGTTTTCGATATTTGCCACGGTTGTCGGCGTTGCGTCTCGCTTTGCACGGCATTTCCGAAGCTCTTTGATTTGATTGACGAGGGCGCAAGCGGTGAAGTTGATGGCGTCGAGAAGAAGATGTATTGGGAAGTAGTAGACCAATGCTATCTTTGCGACCTTTGCTATATGACGAAATGCCCGTACGTTCCGCCGCATCCTTGGAACCTGGACTTTCCGCATGTGATGCTTCGCGCGAAAGCGGTCAAGTTCAAGCAAGGAAAAACAGGTTTCCGTGACAAGTTATTGTCCTCAACAGATGCACTCGGCAGGTTGCTTGCCATTCCGGTCGTTGCGCAGACCGTCAATTCGCTGAATCGCAACGGCAACGTGCGCGAAGTCATGGACAAGGTGATAGGTATTCATAAGGACCGCCGGCTACCCCCGTATAGTCCGCATACGTTCAGATCCAAGGCGGCGGAAAGTCGGCAAAGCGACGTTAGGGACGGAGCTTCCACGCCAGGAAAAGTCGCCATATTTTCAACA
>CAMBSA010000319.1 GCA_945869935.1 Bordetella parapertussis
CGGGCCCGGTTTCGCGGCTACGTTAAGATTCCGGCGCTGGCGAGTTAGCCGCAGCAGATCTTCGATCCTCACATGTCAAGCATTTCCACAAACGCAGGGGGAGCAAATCATGGATCCGATCAGGCGCAATATATGCGGGCGCACAGGCCGGCCTGATTGGAGAAACGATATGGACAAGCCGGCAAAAAATACCATCTGCCTTTGGTTCAATCGCAACTATAGAGGCGACGCGCCGCGGTTGATTGGCTGTCTTGGGATGACAGTCGATTGCAGACCTCAGATCGCCCCGCCCCGCCGCAGTTCCGCAATGCGCTCGCGCCCGATGCCCAGACCTTCGAGCACTTCGTCGGTGTGCTCGCCCAGGCCCGGTGGCGGCAGGAAACCTGAGCGGTTGTCTCCGTCATAGCGCACCGCCCGGTTCACTCCGCGCACCACGCCGCCGAAGTGCGCAGAGTTTGTCTCGTTGAAGACGTCGAGATGCTTCACCTGAGGGTCTTGTTCGAGTTCGCCGATGGAGCGCTCCGGCGCGAATGGAATGTCATATTGCTCCAGGCGGGCGATCCACTCGTCCCGGTCGCGCTCGCCGAAGATGGTGGAGAGCTCCCGGCCCAGCGCCTCGTAACTGTTAATACGCGCGACGCGGCCCGGATAGCGCTCCAGGATGTCCGGGCGCTCGATGGCCTTCGCGAGCTCGATCCAGAACCTGTCCGGCGACGAGAGTTGCAGCGCGATCCGCTTGCCGTCGCGGCACTTGAGCAGGAACGACTGAGACAACGAGGCGCGTCCGTAGTAGGCCTGCTCCTCGCCGTGTGTGAATAGATGACTCAGCGCGTCCACCGAAAGCCCCATGGTCGCCTCCAGCATGCTGACCTCCACCCTGCGGCCGGCACCGGTGCGGTGCCGCTCCTCGAGCGCTCCGAGGATGCCGATGCAGGCAAAGATGCCGGTGATCGCGTCCGAATGGTTCGGGCCCGGAATGCGCGGATCGTCCTCGCCGTGCAGCCGCGAGGTGAACCCCGAGATCGCCTGGCCGACCATGTCATAGGCGGGCCGCCCCGCATAAGGGCCGTCGCGACCGAAGCCGGTGATGCTGCAGTAGACCAGCCGCGGGTTGATCGCGTGCAGCGCGTCGTAGCCGATGCCGAGCTTCTCCGGGGCGCCGCTCCTCATGTTCACCAGCAGCACGTCGGCACTGCGCGCTAAAGCCTCTATGACATCTGATGCTCCCGGACGCGACAGGTCCAATGTCACGCTGCGCTTGTTGCGGTTGAACGCAGTGAATACCGGGCTCGGGCCTGTGCCTGAAAAGTTGCGGAACGGATCCCCGCCGGGCCGCTCCACCTTGACGACGTCGGCGCCCAACTCGGCGAGCAGCATCGCCGCGTAGGGGGCGGTGATGAAGGTGCCAAGTTCGACGACGCGTACGCCATCCAGAACTTTGACAGGCGGCGCGCTTTTTTCAGGGCTCATGTGAGGTCTTCTTCAGTCCGTGGAAGGGGCGCGAATTATCGCAGGCTGGAAGAGGAGGCACTTTGATGGACTCAATGACAGCGTCAATTGTGGGGTCAACTGCGGCACGGTTCCTCGCGCGGTTCATCATTACCGCGGGGCTGCTGGCAGCCAGCTGCGCGAGCTCCAGCAAACCCGGAATCGGCATCGCCAAACCCACCGGATTGAACATGATCGGCAACTGTGCGCTATTCAAAAAATTCAAAACATGACCAATTCGAAAATTCTAGCTCCCTCCATACGCTCAGATCGGGTTTGATTTGACCATCAGTTTCCCCGTTCCAGATCGATTAAGATTCCGAGCTATTCAACAGGAAGAACACCATCATGACCAAACCACGCCTCTTTACCGCGCTCGCCGCTGCACTGTTCGCGCTTGCGGCGGCGGCCGCGCACGCCCAGATCGCCGCGCCGCGCACGCTCGCGGAACTCAAGGCCGAAATCCAGCAGCGCGCAGACCGCAAGGCATATCCGGTGTCGGAACTCGATGCAGCCGAGGTTCGCGAGGCGCTCGCGAACCTGCGTAGCCTGGACCGCGACGAATGGGCGGCGGCGTGGAGCGCGATCGGCGATCGTCGCCTCGCCCGGGGCAAGGCGATCGAGCCCTCCGATCGCAGCGGCGCGGCCGAGCATTACAAGTACGCTTTCGAGTACTACCTGTTCGCGCGCTTTCCGCTCGAGAACTCGCCCGGAAAAGTGCGGGCCTACGGCCGCACGCTGGAAGCGTTCGCCGCCTACGCGAAGCTGCAGGACCCGCCGATCGAGATCGTGCGCATACCGTTCGAAGGCAAGGAGATCGTCGGCTACCTCCGGCTTCCCAAGAACGTTCGTCCGGCGCCGGTCGTCGTCACCATCGGCGGGCTGGACGGGCGCAAGGAAAACGCTTCATTCCGCCACGACGCCTACCTCGCTCATGGTGTCGCGTATTTTTCCTTCGACATGCCCGGCACCGGGCAGTCGACGATACGCCGGGTCGTGCCGGGCGCCGAACGCGAGTTTTCGCGCGTGCTCGACTACATCGCTGCGCGCCCCGAACTCGACGCGAAGCGCGTCGCAATCTATGGTCCTTCCTGGGGCGGCCACTTTGCCGCCCGCCTTGCCTTCACCGAGCGCGAGCGGATTCGCGGCGCAGTGGTGCAGGGCGGACCGGTCCATGAGTACTTCCAGCCCGAGTGGCAGAAAAAGGCAGTGGGCACGCGCGAGTATCTGTTCGAGCTGTTCGAGGCGCGCGCCGCGATCTACGGCGCCGGGACCCTGGATGAGTTTCTCGCCTACGGCCCGCAGATGTCGCTCAAGACGGCCGGCTGGCTGGAAAAGCCCTCGGCGCCGATGCTGGTCATCAATGGCATGAGGGACACCCAGGTTCCGGTCGAGGATGTGTTTCTATTGATGCGGGCGGGCTCGCCCAAGGATGTGTGGATCAATCCGCAGGGCGGGCACATGGGGCGTGGTGCCGCTCTATCCGATCAGAAGATATTCGAGACGGTAACGCTGCCCTGGGTGGTGCGCGCACTGAAGTGACCCGGGCTCACCACCGGGCCAAAGACGGCTGGCGATGCGGCGATTGGGAGGGGGTAGTGATACGCATCTGCAGGCGGGAGGATCTGGCCGCGATTCTCGCGATCATCAACGACGCGGCGCAGGTGTACAAGGGCGTGATTCCGGCCGATCGCTGGCATGAACCCTACATGCCGCTGGAGGAACTGGAGCGCGAAATCGAGAACGGCGTGGCGTTCTGGGGAGTCGAGGCCGACGGGGAGCTCGCCGGCGTCATGGGCATCCAGGACCGCGGCGAGGTCGAACTCATCCGGCACGCCTACGTCCGCACGCGACGCCGCAGGCAGGGCATCGGGAGAGAATTGCTGCGCCATCTCGAGCGCCTGACGGCCAAGCCGATTCTCATCGGCACCTGGACCGACGCGCTCTGGGCGATCCGCTTCTACGAGAAGCACGGGTACCGCGTGCTCGGTCGTCCCGAAACAGAGGCTCTGCTGAAAAAATACTGGACCATTCCGGAGCGGCAGATTGCGACGTCGGTGGTCCTGGCAAGCCCGAGGTGGAAATCGGCCTGCTGAGAAATACGCAAAGACTCAATGCATAACGAGCGGAGGTCTCCACGCAACAGACCCTAGGTGAACCTCTGAATAACCCGGAGTTTGTAATTCCCGCTTAAGGGGGAATCCAGGAATTACAGCAGCTTGCTGGATGCCCGCTTTCGCGGGCATGACGTTACTCAGAGCTTCGCTAGAAGCTTGCGGCCCGGTCGAGCGTCTTCGCAAACTGCTCTGCCGGTTGATAGCCGACCACGCGCAAGCCCTCGATTTCGCGGCCGCTCTTGTCGATGAAGATGATTCCCGGCGGGCCGAACAGGCGGAAACGC
>CAMBSA010000320.1 GCA_945869935.1 Bordetella parapertussis
CCGTTGGAGACAGTGTGCACGTCGCCGATCGTCGGCGACACACGGTCGATGCCGCCGACGCCGACGCGGTGCTCGCCGGTCTTCTGCATCGGCCTGCCGGGTTGCGGCGTCGCGTACTCGCCGCAGACTTCCTCGCCCCGCATCACGCCCACCAGTCCCCACACGGTGTGGTCATGCACCGGAGTGGACTGTCCCGGTCCCCAGATAAAACTCGCCACCGAAAAACGATCCAGCGGATCGCAGTACAGCAGGTACTGGCGATAACCCTCGGTCGAGGCACGCGCGAATTCCTCCGGCAGCCAGTCGTCGTGCCCGATCAGTGCGCCGAGCAGGCGTTCGCCTTCATCGAGGAGTTGCGCCTCGCCGATGCCCGGTGTCGCGACAACGTGTGTAAGTTGAGCGATGAAGTCGCGGAATCGTTGGTTGTTGGCGTTCACGGAATGAGGCTCCTGCAGTGCCTGCGCGCGTGGGACACGCGTGCAGCGAAACAGTGGGGAATGGTAGCGCAGGCCGATGCCCAGCGCGCTGCGCAAACCCCGCAATTGCCCTACGACTATTGTGGAATCCGCTAGCATTCGTCATCTTATTGGAGACTGTCGATGGAAGAACTTCTGTACGCAATCGGAATCAGCGCCGTGGCGGTGAGCGCGATCACCGGCGTTCTCGAAGCCGGGCGCAAGCCGATCGACCTGTTCGGCGTGGTGCTGGTGGCGCTGACCTCGGCCTTGGGCGGCGGTACGGTGCGCGATCTGCTGCTCGACCGGCGCGTGTTCTGGCTGGAGGATCCGACTTACCTGTTCGCCGCGATCGGCGCGGGTCTTGCGACCGTGGCACTGGTGCGCATGGTGCGCCTTCCGAAGAACCTGTTCCTGATTCCGGATGCGCTTGGGCTCGCGCTGTTCACCGTTCTTGGCACGCATATCGCGCTGATACTCGATGTGCACTGGTTTGCCGCGACGCTGCTTGGCGTGGTGACCGGCGTGGTGGGGGGTGTGCTGCGCGACATGCTCTGCAACGAGGTACCGCTGGTGTTCTCGGGTGAACTCTATGGCACTGCGGCCTGGTCGGGTGCGCTGGTCTATGCGGCGCTGCTTGGCGCCGGCGTGGCGGATTCGGGCGCGGCGCTGGTTGCGATGACGGTGGTGTTTGGTCTGCGGATGGCCGCCGTCCAATGGCGCATCACCCTGCCGACCTTCGTCGCAAGGTGAGGCGCGAGCAGCTTCAGTTCAACTTCACGTATTCGTAATCCGCCGGCATGTTGTTGATGCCGCGATCGGGCGCGGCGATCCAGCCCGCCATCTTTCCGGGTTCGACCACGCGCTGCATCAGGCTCTTCACGTGCGCACGGTCCGCCTCGTTGGGCAGCCAGTCGCCGATGCGGCGGTCGTAGTCTTCGCGCGAAAGGATGCCCCCCTGCGGGTCGGCGGGCACGTTCGCCCAGGTGCCGATGTTGCGGCGAAAGCGCGTCGAGGGCAGGGTGAGTTCTGTGCCGTGTCCCGCGCGCTTTATCTGCATGTTCCAGCGCTTGAGCCCGATCTCGCAGTCCTTCACGTAGCCGACGCGCGCGATCTCGTTCATCGCGTTTCGCATCGCCACCGACTCGCGGCCGGTCGGCGTGTCCAAGTCGAAAGTCGCCTCCTTGCAGACGTGGTCCTCGAAGTTGGCCTCGTCCGGCCGGCCCTTGATGCCGTTGGCAAACGTCGTGGCCGCGTTGGACGAGATTTCGGACCCGAACAGGTCAAGCGAGGAACTGAACCAGAAGTTGAGGTACTTCTGCAGAAGCGGCAGATCCACCGCGCCTGAGCGGCGAATCGCCGCCGGGTCGTCGGTGCCGAGTTCCTTCATCACTTCCAGCGTGCGCTTGATCACCCGCGCGATGCCGGTGTCGCCGACGAACATGTGGTGCGCCTCTTCGGTCAGCATGAAGCGGCAGGTGCGGGCAAGCGGATCGAACGAGGATTCGGCCAGGCTCTTCAACTGGAACTTGCCGTCGCGGTCGGTGAAGTAGGTAAAGCAGAAAAACGACAGCCAGTCCGACACCGGCTCGTTGAAGGTGCCTAGGATGCGCGGCTTGTCCACATCGCCCGAATGGCGGGTGAGCAGCTCTTCCGCCTCCTCGCGTCCGTCGCGGCCGAAGTAGGCGTGCAGCAGATACACCATCGCCCAGAGGTGGCGGCCTTCCTCCACGTTGACCTGGAACAGGTTGCGCAGGTCGTAGAGCGAAGGGCAGGTATGGCCGAGCAGGTGCTGCTGCTCGACCGAGGCCGGTTCGGTGTCGCCCTGGGTGACGATCATGCGGCGGAACTGCGAGCGGAATTCGCCCGGCACCTGCTGCCACACCGGCTGTCCCATGAAGTCGCCAAACCCGATGGTGCGGTCCGGCGTCTTGTCGGCAAGAAAAATGCCCCAGCGGTAGTCAGGCATCTTCACATGACCGTAGGACGCCCAGCCCTGTGCGTCCACGCCGATTGCGGTGCGCAGGTATGCCTCGTTGCCTGCGAAGTCGTGCGGCCCCATGTCGTTCCACCACTGCAGGTAGTGCGGTTGCCACTGCTCTAGCGCACGCTGCAGGGTGCGGTCCGTCGCAAGGTCGACGTTGTTGGGAATTTTTTCGCTGTAGTTGATGTTGCTCATGATTTTCTCCAGTCTGTCAGGTCCGTCAGGTCCGTCAGATCCATCCCACTCAGATGCGGTCCCAGTTGAACTTCGCTTTCGCGCCCGAGCCGTACACCTTGAGCGCGCCGTTTTCGCCCACCGCATTGGGGCGGTTGAATATCCAGTTCTGCCAGGCCGAGAGCCGCCCGAAAATCCGCGTCTCCATCGTCTCGGCGTGGGCGAAGCGCAGGTTGGCTTCCAGCCCGGTGAGTGCATCTGGCGACAGGCTCGCGCGTTCCTCGATCGCGATCCGCACCTCGTCCTCCCAGTCGATGTCATCCGGCGTGAAGGTGACCAGGCCCAGTTCGGATGCGAGCGAGGCGACTATCGGCTGGCCGACTTGCGCGCGTGCCGCCTCCACCGGACCGGTGTCACCGCAGAAGCGCGTCACCAGCCGCGTCTCGCGACTCACCATCGGGTAGAGGCCGAAGTTGGCGGGGGACAGCGTGATCGCAGGTGCGCCGGCTTCTCCCTCGGGCAATTCGAGCATGAAGCTGCGGTCGGCAGCGAAGGCGAGTTCCGCGAGCGTGCCCGCGAAGCAGGAGCCGGTGTCGATGATCGCGTACATCGTGCGCGAGGACACATCCAGCCGCGCGAGCGTGCGCCGCAGCAGGCCGGTTACCGCTTTTACCAACCAGTGCCCGGCGTGGCGTTCGAGCGCTGCGTCGCAGGCGAGCACGCGTTGGGCCGCCTTTTCATCGCCGCGCGTCCTGAGAATCCAGGTGCCGGTGTCGAGCTCGTTGGTGCGAAGCATCAGGATCGCATCGTCGATTTCGCGCGCCATCGCCATCGGCCACCAGTCGCAGCCCGCGGCGAGAATCGCCTCCACAGACTCCGGCTGGTTGGAGGCGGGTGCAGAGACCGTGATGGTCGCGGTACGCGCCTTGCGGTCCATTGCGACGTCCACATGGCCGTAGTGATAACCCGCCTCGTCGATGGTTCGCGCAAGCGGTACGAGCGGAACACCTGAGCCTGAGCCCTTGCGCGTGGCGCCCGCTCCGAGCGCGGCCACGCGTGCTTTCACCGCCTCGGCCCACTGCGCAGGCTTGGCAAGATGGTCCACCAGCTTCCACTGCTTTGCGCGATCGGCGCGAACGCCTTCGCTGGTGGTGCAGAAAAAGTCCGCCAGGTCGCGGCGCACGCGTCGCTTGTCGGTGACCCGGGTGAGGCCGCCGGTGCCGGGCAGCACGCCAAGCAGCGGCACCTCGGGCAGCGACACGGTGGAGGAGTG
>CAMBSA010000321.1 GCA_945869935.1 Bordetella parapertussis
CCGCAAGCGGAGGAGTATCCCGAATGCGCGTGGCAGTGATAGGCGCAAGCGGCGCACTCGGCATGCAGACGGTGCCGCGGCTGATCGAGCATGGCCACGAGGTGCGGGTGCTTGCGAGGTCCGAAGCCCGGCTTGAACGCCTGAGGCCGTATCGCATGGACGGTCGTGTCGAAGGCTTTGTCGGCAGCATCCTCGAACCGGCCACGCTCGCACCGGTGCTCGAAGGCTGCGATGCGGTGATGCACCTGGCCACCGCGATTCCGCCGCACGGCGCATCGCCTGCCGACGCCGCGCCGATCTGGACGATGAATTCGCGCATCCGCACCGAAGGCACCGGCAATCTGCTCGCCGCTGCGGCCAAGGCGGGCATCACCCGCTATCTGCAACAGAGCATCGCGCACCTTGCGGTGAGCGATAACGGCGACTGGGTGGACGAAACCACGCCGGTGCGCACCACGCCCGCCAACGCATCCACGGTCGAGATGGAGACGCGGGTGATCGCATCCACGCTCGACTGGCGCATCGTGCGCGGCGGCGCCTTCTACGGGCCGGGGTCGGGGCGCGAGGCCTTCTGGCTCGGCGCGGCGCGCTCGGGCACCCTGCAGCTGCCGGGCGACGGGAGTGCGTACATCTCGCTTGCCCACACCGCGGACGTGGCGGCGGCCTGCGTCGCGGCGCTGGAAATTTCCACCGGCCGATTCATCATCAACGCGGTGGATGACGAGCCGGTGCGCTACACCGAGTTGTTCGGGCATCTCGCGACGCTCGCGGGCGGCCCGGCGCCGAAGCCAAGCGGACCCGCGGGCCTGCCCTCGTATCGTGCGCGCAACCTGCGCGCACGCGAACTGCTCGGCTGGCGGCCTTTCTTCGCGAGCTATCGCTCCGGCTGGGCGGGCGTGGCGGTGCCGGCGAAGTAGAATCCTGTAGGCATGGCATGCCGGTTTTCGGTCGGGATTGAATCAGAAAAGTACGAAACCGCCCCGCTGTGCCGCATGAATACAAGGGACTTCCAGAAAATGTTCAGGAATTTCGGGGTTTTCCCTCTTGTGGGGTTGTTCCTCGTGGCGGGGGCAGCGCTCGCCCAGCCGGCGACGAACCTGCCGCCCTACCAACAGCCGCACCAGCAACAGCTGCGTTCGATCTACAAGGAACTGGTGGAGATCAACACCACCGACTCCGCGGGCAGCTGCACCGAGGCCGCGCAGGCGATGGCGGCGCGCTTGCGCGCGGGCGGTCTGCCGGGCGATGACGTCCAGGTGCTCGCGCCGCCGGGTGCGCCGAAGAAGGGCAATCTCGTGGCGCGACTTCGCGCGGTGGGGGGCGGGTCGGGCACGAAGAAACCGGTGCTGCTGCTCGCGCATATCGACGTGGTGGAAGCAAAGCGCGAGGACTGGCAGCGCGATCCGTTCCGTCTGATCGAGGAGAACGGCTACTTTTATGCACGTGGCAGCTCGGACAACAAGGCGATGGCGGCGGTGTTCGTCGCCAACCTGATCCGCTATCGCGCCGAAGGCTATCGTCCGGAGCGCGACCTCGTGGTGGCGCTCACCTGCGACGAGGAAATCATCCCCTCCGAGTACAACGGCGTGGAGTTCCTTCTGAAAAGCCACCGTCCGCTGATCGACGCGGCCTTCGCGCTCAACGAAGGAGGTGGCGGAATCCGTGATTCGAAGGGGACGCCTCTGCGCATGACGGTGCTCGCCGCAGAAAAGGTGTTCCAGAGCTACCGGCTGGAAGTCACCAACCCGGGCGGCCACAGCGCCCAGCCGCAGAAGGACAATGCGATCTATCGCCTGTCCAGTGGTCTTGCGCGGCTCGGCGCCTTCGACTTTCCCGTGAAGCTCTCGGAGATCACCCGCGCGTATTTCACCCGCATGGCGTCGATTGAAACAGGCACGCTCGCCGCCGACATGAAGGCCCTCCTGCGCGAGCCGCCGGATGCGGAAGCGACGGCGCGGCTGTCGCGCAACGCCGCGACCAACGCGCAGCTTCGCACCACCTGCGTCGCCACCATGGTGGAGGCGGGCCACGCCACCAACGCGTTGCCGCAGCGCGCGCGAGCGGTGGTGAATTGCCGCATCCTGCCGGGCGAGCCGGTGGACGAGGTACAGCGCACACTGGTCCGAGTGCTCGGCGATGAAAAAATATCGATTACGCCGATGGGCGAAGCCACGCTCTCGCCGCCTGCGCCGCTCACCCGCGAGATCCTCGTTCCGATGGAGGCGCTGATCACGCAGATGTGGCCCGGTCTGCCGCTGGTGCCCACGATGGTCGCGGGCGCCACCGACGGGCGCTTTCTCAACAACGCGGGCATTCCCACCTACGGCATATCGGGCATGTTCCGCGACGCCGACGGTTCCGGCGTGCACGGGTTGAACGAGCGCTTTCCGGTGAGTTCGCTCTACGAAGGCCAGGACTTTCTCTACCGGGTGGTGAAGAGTTATGCGGGCGGGCGCTAGCGTATCTTTAAGGATGTTCACCGGAGTTATGCCAGAAATGGTATTGGAATCGACAGATTTCTGGCGTATTCTCTAGGAATTCGGTGAAAAAGTTGAAGAATTTACCAACATTCCCTCGGCTGAGCGGCACACCCGGATGAGCGCGCGCTGGATCGCCCACCTCGACATGGACGCGTTCTACGCCTCGGTCGAACTGTTGCGCTACCCCGATCTGCGTGGCCGGCCGGTGGTGGTGGGCGGGCGACGCGCGCACCAGCCGGAAGTCCGCGAGGACGGCACGCGCATCTACGCGGTGCTGCGCGACTACGCCGGCCGCGGCGTGATCACCACCTCCACCTACGAGGCGCGCGCGCTTGGCGTGCACTCCGGCCTCGGCCTGATGAAGGCGGCGGCGCTCGCGCCGGACGCGGTGCTGCTGCCGGCGGACTTCGACGAATACCGGCGGCACTCGCGTAACTTCAAGGCGGCGGTGGCCGACGTCGCGCCGGTGATCGAAGACCGCGGCATCGACGAGATCTACATCGATCTCACCGACGTGCCCGGTGCGAACGATGCCGCGCCCGGCGACCCGTACGCCGGCCTGCGCGATATCGCCCGGCGGATGAAGGCGTGCGTGCAAGAAGCCACCGGGCTCTCCTGCTCGGTCGGCATCACGCCGAACAAGCTGCTGTCGAAGATCGCCTCCGAGCTCGACAAGCCCGACGGCCTGACCATCCTCACGCACGCCGAGATGCCAGGGCGCATCTGGCCGCTGCCCGCAAAGCGGGTCAATGGCATCGGTCCGAAAGCAAGCGCGAAGCTGGAGTCGCTGGGTGTTCGCACCATCGGCGAACTCGCCGCCGCCGATCAGCAGTGGCTGATCGAACAGTTCGGGTCGAACTACGGCCAATGGCTTCACCGTGCGGCGCACGGCATCGACGAGCGCGAGGTGGTGACCTATCGCGAGCCGAAATCCATCAGCCGTGAAACCACCTTCGAGCGCGACCTGCACGCGCGCACCGACCGCGAGACGCTTGGCGGCATCTTCACAAGGCTTTGCGAGCAGTTGTCGTCCGATCTCGTGCGCAAGGGCTATTACGCGAAGACCATCGGCGTGAAGCTGCGCTTCGATGACTTCAAGATCAGCACCCGCGAACTCACGCTCCCGGACTACGTGCAGGATGCGCCGAGCATCCGCCGCTGGGCGGGGCTGTGCCTCAAGCGCCAGCCGCTCGAGCAGCGCATGCGCCTGCTCGGCGTGCGCGCAGGCAGCCTGTGCAAGTCGGATGCGTTGCCCGAATCGGATGCCAAGGATGTTCCGCAACTCGATCTGGGGCTTTTCGACGCCGCGGGCTGAACCCTTGTATCGCGGCAATGAGATACTCGGGGATGTCCCAGCGCGCCCCCGGCCCCGCTTTCATGTTGACCCTGGTGGCGATCACCCTGG
>CAMBSA010000322.1 GCA_945869935.1 Bordetella parapertussis
CGGCCGGGTAATCTCGGTCGAGCCCTCCGCCGAAAGGCGGCTCACTGCGGCCGATGGCAGGTTTGATGTTCGCGTGGCGCTCGCCGCCGACACCACCGGCGACGACGTCGCGCAGACGGTGAACATGCTGTTCGGCAACAGTTCGCTGCTCGATCATGTGGAACTCGTCGATGCGGATCTGCCGGAATCGCTTGTGCAGTCCTGCGGCGGGCCGCGTTTCGGCATCGAGGGCCTGCGACGGCTCACCGGTGCGACCGACCGTGCGCTCACCTGTGCCGCGCTGAAACCCCAGGGTCTGCCGGTGGAGGAACTCGCGCGCCTGTGCCACACCTTCGCCGCCAACGGCATCGACATCATCAAGGACGACCACGGCATCTCGAACCAGCACTACTCGCCGTTCCTCGCGCGGGTGCGTGCCTGCCAGCGCGAGATCGAGCGTGCCGGGAAGGAAACCGGTCGCCGCGCGCTGTATGCGCCCAGCCTGGTCGGCTCGCCGAAGGCCTTGTACGAACGGGCAAAGATCCTTCGCGACGAAGGCGTGGGCGCGGCGCTTGTCGCGCCGGTGCTGATCGGCCTGCCGGTGTTCCAGGAGCTCGTCGCGGAGCACCTGAACGTTCCGGTGCTCGCACACCCCGCCTATGCCGGTGCGGCGCGTGTCGCGCCGCCTTTCCTGCTCGGGCGCCTGTTCCGCCTGCTCGGCGCGGATGCGGTCATCTATCCGCACTTCGGCGGGCGCTTCGCCTATTCGGAGTCCACCTGCCGCGACATCGCGCAGACTGCGCGCGCGGCGTGGGGCGATGCGCACGCGTCGCTGTCGGTGCGTTCCAGCCTGCCGGTGCCTGCAGGCGGCATGAACGTGGATCGCGTGCGCGAACTGGTGGGCTTCTACGGCCGCGACGTGATGCTGCTGATCGGCGGCTCGCTGCTTCGCTCGGGCGACCAATTGCCGGCGCGCACGCGCGAATTCGTGCGCAATGTTGCCGCGGCGTCGGAAGGAATCCCCGCATGAGCGTCAAACCGGTTCGCCCCTTCTCCCCCGACTTCCGCTGGGACGGCGTGGAACTGCTTCGCTACAAGGAAGAAGGCACAGCGCCGTTCCGCGACGTGACACGGCAGGTGCTGTTCGAGGACCCGGCGATCGCGGCACAGTTACGTTACTTCGAAGTGAGTCCCGGTGGTTACTCCACGCTCGAGCGCCACCAGCATGCGCACGCCGTGCTTATCCTGCGCGGCAGGGGCCGTGTGCTGCTCGGCGACACGGTGCATGAGCTGAACACCAACGACCTGGTGAGCATCCCGGGAATGGTGTGGCACCAGTTCCGCCCCGCGGGCGACGCACCGCTCGGCTTTCTCTGCATGGTGAACGCGGACCGCGACAAGCCGCAGCTGCCCGGTGCCGACGATCTTGCCGAGCTTCGAATACATCCGGCGGTTGCCGCGTTCATAGGCATCTGAACTGCCGGTCGCGTCCGGGGTTATGCCGAATCCGGTATGGAAATAGGCCGATTTCATTTGCAGGCTCTAGGGTTTCTGTATAAAAGTTGAAGAATTACGGCCAGCTGACGGATGCGGCAATCCGGCGTGAACCCGCGTAGGATGGCGCCAGCGCGCCCTTCCCACTCAAGGAAAATCCCGATGACCGAGTCGATGCCCGCCCTGCTCACCTGCCTGTCGCTGGTGATGTACGTCGCCTTCGCGCTGAACGTCGGCCGCGCGCGCGGCAAGTACAAGATCGCCGCCCCCGCCACGACCGGTCACCCGCATTTCGAACGGATTTTCCGGGTGCAGCAGAACACGCTCGAACATCTGGCGATCTTCCTGCCGAGCATGTGGCTGTTTTCGAGCTACGTGTCGGTCGGCTGGGCGTCGGTGCTTGGCGCGGTGTGGATCGCGGCCCGCATCTGGTACGGCATCGAATACGCCCGCGAAGGCGGCAAGCGCGGTCCCGGATTCGCACTCTCGTTCGCGGCGGTGGCGATCCTGCTCGTCGGCGCGATCATCGGCATCATCGCCGCGATGGTCCGTTCGTAGGAACGGCCAGGGAAGCGCTGATCCATTGCCCGAACGCCGACGTTCCTGACGAGCTTCCCTCTCTGGATCGGGGGATTTACAAGGGGGCGCCGCCCCCTTGTTCAAGCTCTCTCTTTAGCCGAGCCGCGCCTCGAGCTCGGTGATCCAGTGCCGCACCGGGCGATCGGCCGCAGCGTCGAGATGCATCTGGCAGCCGATGTTGGCGGTCAGGATCATCGCCGGTTCGCCCGAACCGAGCGCTTCCAGCTTGTTCGCGCGCAGGCGATTCGCGAGATCCGGCTGCAGGATCGAGTAGGTGCCTGCCGAACCGCAGCAAAGATGGCTGTCAGGCACCGGCGTGAGTTCGAAGCCAAGACGCGCAAGCAGGCGCTCGGGCAGGCCTTTCAGTTTCTGGCCGTGCTGCAGGGTGCAGGGGGCATGAAACGCCACCTTGCCTGAAGCAGGCCGAAGACTTGCCGCCGTCAGCGCGCCGCGCTCGGTTTCGTTCCAGAGCACTTCCACCAGATCCAGCGCAAGTTCGCTGATGCGCTTTGCCTTGTCCGCATAAACCGGATCGCGGGCGAGCAGATGGCCGTACTCGCGCACCATCGCGCCGCAACCCGAGGCGGTCATCACGATTGCCTCCACCCCCGCATTCCCTTCCGCGCTCACCAACGGCCACCAGGCGTCGATCACACGGCGCGCGTCGTCGAGTCCGTCGGCCTGCCGGTTCAGGTGATAGCGAAGCGCGCCGCAGCAGCCCGCCGCGGATGCTTCGACGAGCGAGATGCCGAGCCTGTCGAGCACACGCGCGGCCGCGGCATTCGTGTCGGGCGCGAGCGACGGCTGCACACAGCCCGCAAGCGCGATCATGCGACGTGCATGCCGCGGCGCAGGCCACGGGCCGGGATCGCGTGCGGGCGCAGGCACCTTCGCAGCAAGCGAAGGCGGGAGCACTGGTTTCATCAGGCGGCCGAGCGCGACCAGCGGCGCGAACAGCGCGCCGCGACTGAGCACCGCCGCCATCGCGCCGTGCATCCATCCTTCCAGCACGCCGCGACCCACCGTCTGGTCCACGAGCTTCCTGCCGATGTCGATCAGGCGACCGTACTCCACGCCCGAGGGACAGGTGGTCTCGCAGGAACGGCAGGTCAGGCAGCGATCCAGGTGCATCTGCGTTTTCGCGGTCGGCTCGACGCCTTCGAGCACCTGCTTGACGAGGTAGATGCGCCCGCGCGGCCCGTCGAGTTCATCGCCGAGCAGCTGGTAGGTCGGGCAGGTCGCGGTGCAAAAGCCGCAGTGCACGCACTTGCGCAGGATCGCATCCGCATCCCGCCCCTCAGGGGTGTCTTTTATCCAGGATGCTAGATTGGTTTGCATGTGCCTCAGATCCCCGGATACATCCGGCCGCGATTGAGTATTCCCGCGGGATCGAACTGTTTTTTCAGCTTGCGATGCAACCTGAGCATCGTGTCGGGCAGCGGATGGAACACGCCCTCGCTCCGGTCGCCGCCGCGAAACAGCGTCGCATGTCCACCGACACGGGCCGCCACCGCACGCATCGTTGCGGCATCCGCGGTGGTGCGCATCCAGCGAAGTCCGCCGCCCCATTCGATCAAATGCCGAATGCGCTTCTCGCTTTCCGCATCGCCCGGCAGGCCGACCGCAGGCGCGACAGAAGGCAGGGAAAGCCGCCAGAGCGGCGCATCGCCTGCGAAGAACGGGGCGGTCTGCTCGCGAATGCCGCGCCAGAATTCAGCGGCCTGCGGCTCGTCCACGAGGTCGCCCCCCAGTTTCTCCCGCGCCACGCGCACCGCCGCCACCGCGCCGGAGAGCCTGAGCGTAAGTACGTCCGCATGCCACACGCTCGCCGAC
>CAMBSA010000323.1 GCA_945869935.1 Bordetella parapertussis
TCACCAAACGTGCCGAGACCGAGAAAAGCGGTCCGCTGGTCGCGCACCTGAAGAACGAGATCCTGAGCCCGACTTCGTTCTCGAAGCTCCGGTAGCTCAAATAGTTCAAGTATTTGCGGATCGCGGTCCCCGCGGGGACCGTGATCGCCCGGTTATTCCGCCTTGAGTCCGATCTTGCGGACGACCGCTCCCCACTTGTCGTAGTCGGATTTCATCCGTGAGGCGAGTTGCTCGGGCGTGCCGCCGATCGGGATCAGGCCCTGCGAGATCAGGCGCTCGCGCACATCCGGCATCTGCAGGATGCGGTTGAGTTCGGTGTTGAGCTTCATCACGACGTCGCGCGGCGTGCCCGCGGGCGCGAAGTAGTTCCACGAGGCATTGGTCTCGACGCCGGGGTAGGTTTCGGCGATCGTCGGCACGCCCGCCGCGGCATCCAGCCGCTTCACGGACCCGATCGCAACCGCCTTGAGCTTGCCGGTTCGCACATGCGGCATGGTCTGCGGGATGCCGGCATAGGCGAGCTGCACCTGGCCCGAGATCAGGTCGGGCAGGATCTGCCCGCTTCCCTTGTAGGGCACATGGACCACGTCCACGCCGGCGACGTTCTTCAGCCATTCCATCGACAGGTGATGGGTGCTGCCGATGCCGGAGGAGGCATAGCTGAATTTCCCCGGGTTGGCCTTGAGATGTGCGATGAGCTCGGGCAGCGTGGTGCCCGGGATCGAAGGATGCACCGCAAGCACGAACTCGATGAACGCACCGAGGATGACGTGGGCGAAGTCCTTGTCCGGGTTGAAGGGCAGCGTCTTGTACAGATGGGGATTGATACCCATCTGGATGTCGGTGGCAAGCAGCAGCGTGTAGCCGTCCGCCGGCGAACGTGCCACGTGCTCGGTGCCGATGTTGCCGCCGGCGCCCGCGCGGTTGTCGATCAGAACCTGCTGCCCCCAGGCCTCGGTCAGCTTGGCCCCGAGCGTGCGGCCGACCACATCGGCGCTGCCGCCGGCGGCATAGGGAATAACCACCCGGATCGGGCGATTGGGATACGACTGTGCAAATGCACTGCCTGCGAGCGCGAGGACGGCAGCGAGCGTGGCTAAGATACGGACGGGATGCTTCATGTTTCCTCCTGGGACCCTGGTCGATTCGTGTCGTGAACGCGCAACTGTCGTTCGCGATTGCAGCCGCGCTGCGTTGGCGCGGCTTTGATTTTCCCTGCGACAAGACTACCTGAATGCGCAAATGGAGCGACCTTGCCCGTCCATTCGCCGGGTGCGGGCGCCGCTGCACCCGCAGCATTGGGTCGATAAGAAGCCGGAATTCCGCTGCAAATGTTGAACATTCTCTGCGAAACCCCAGAAACGACGCGTGAATTAAGGCGATTGGCGTCCATTTCTGATGCAAAAATGCCGGGGCCGTAACGCTCCCCGGCGCCTTCGCCCCGTTGCCGGGTGTCGATCAGAGCGCGGGGAGGATCTTTACCTTGATCTCGCCCAGGCCTTCGATGCCGGCGACGAGCTCGTCACCCGACTTGGCGGCGCCCACGCCGGCGGGCGTGCCGGTCATGATCAGGTCGCCCGCTTCGAGCGTGTAGTACTGCGACAGGAAGGCGATCTGTTCGGGAATGTTCCAGATCATCTGGTCGATGTCCGAAGTCTGCTTCGGCGCGCCGTCTACGGTGAGCCAGAGCTTGCCCTTGGTAGGGTGGCCGATTTTCGAGGCCGGCGTGATCACGCCGATCGGCGCGGACTGGTCGAAGTCCTTGCCGAAGTCCCACGGACGGCCCTTGTCCTTGCCCGCCTGCTGCAGGTCGCGGCGCGTCATGTCCAGGCCGATCGCATAGCCCCAGACGTGGTCATTGGCTTTTTCCACCGGGATGCGGAAGCCGCCCTTGCCGATCACCGCGACCATCTCGGTTTCCCAGTGGTAGTTGGTGCTCATCGGCGGGTAAGGGATGCTGACGCCCGATTCTTCCTCGATCGGCACCAGGTCGTGCGTGGACTTGGTGAAGAAGAAAGGTTGCTCGCGGCCGTCGCCGCCCATCTCTTTCTGGTGCTCGACGTAGTTTCGGCCGACGCAAAAGATGCGGCGCACCGGGAAACGCGCGTGGGTGCCGGCGATCGGCAGCGAGGGATCTTCCCAGGTGGGAATGACGAATTCCATTTTCATTTACAGGTCCTGTCGGTTCGGGTGCCCGGCGCGAGGCGCGGGCGGGTGATCGGGGAGGCGTTCAGTAGATCGCTCAGTAGATCGCAAAACGATCACCGTAGACGCCCAGCGGCCAGCGGCCGCCGCAAAACAGCGCGTATTTTCGCACGAAGGGGTGCGAGTCTCCGACGCCTGCGGCACGCGCGAGCCGGTGCTGGTAGAGCGCATAGGTCGCCGCGCCCGCCGCGGCCTTGATCAGGCCGGGGTCGGCGCAGGCGCCGCGCGCCGCCGCCACTGCAGCGGCGCCGTGCAGCGCGTCGGCGGAGGCGAGCCATCCCCGGTCCGCAGGATCGAGCCTGGCGAGTTTCTCGAGGCGCGCCCGCTCGGCTTCTTCCGCGTTCCACCAGGCTTCCGCCGGTTTGTGCGACAGCGCGCTCGCCTGCGACCAGCTGCCGACAAGCAGCGTCGGCAGTGCGGTTTTAATCCCGAGCCCGTGCAGATAGGCGGCGATGTCCGCCTGTTCGCCTTCGCCCAGCGGTGCGCCGAGCGTGGAGAACCAGGCCTCGGGATAGTCAGTCATTACGCGGCGGCGGCGAGATCGGGCAGGGTCAGGCCGAGGCTGTCGGTGACTTCCTTCGCACGCGCGATGTAGTCGGCGCGCATCTCCTCGTTCTTGCGCAGCTTGATGCCGAAGTTGCGGAAGATTTCGTTGTTCTTCGAATTCGCCGAGCCGAAAAACTTCGGCGCGTGCGGGAAGAAACTGTTGACCGCGTCCTGCACCAGCACCCGGCTCGTCGGATCCTTGATCAAATCCGTGCAGAAGTCGCGTCCGAACTGGGCGTGGAATTTCTCCTCGGGCATGGTAGTGCGCGCGACGTTGCGAAGCGGCACGAACGAGCAGTGGAGCAGGTCTTCCACCTGCAGGATTTCAGCCAGGTCGCCGAGCATCTTGATGACGCAGAACTGCTCCCAGGTGGTCATCGGGTATTCGAAGATGTTGAGCGGCTTCTTGTTGTTCGTGTCCATTTCTTCCGGCTTGACGCCAAGCTCGTCGGCCATGGTGCGAAAGCGCACATGGTGGTGGTATTCCTCCATTGCGACGCGGCAGGTGAGCCACTTGGCGTAGGGCGTGGGCGCAAGCGCAATCGCGGGCTCGTCGAATACCTGCGCGCCGTAGAGCTCGTTGATCGCGTGGCTGCGCACGATCTTGCGCACCGCGTCCTGGTATTCCGCCGGCTGCTTGTTGAACTCTTCGACCGTCTTGACTTCCGGATACGCTGCCATGGTGTTCTCCTCGTGTGATTAGAGTACGGGATCGCTGCTGAATGCTTCGAGATCGGTGACCAGATCGCTGTAGTGGGGCTCGAGCGCGCGGATGCCGGCGGCGAAAGCCTCGAGCTCGTAGCCGCCCTGCGGCTGCAGCACCTTCGCGACCGGCCGCGGTTGCGAGAACAGCATGACCTCGCGGCCGCGCACGCCGAACAGCTGGCCCGAGATCGTCTTCGCCTCGGGGGTCGACAGGAAGCTCACGAAGCGCGCGACATATACCGCCGGCACCTGCATCGCGCGCTCCTTGTAGGCGGCCTGTTGCTCGTTCGCCGGCTTGATGCTCTCGGTGACGCGGGTGGCGGCAAAGGGAATCACCGCGTTGCAGGTGACGCCGGAGCGGCCCATGTCGTGCGCGGCCACCCGGGTAAGCGCGTACATGCCGGCTTTCGCGGCAGCGTAGG
>CAMBSA010000324.1 GCA_945869935.1 Bordetella parapertussis
TAAAACTTACGAGTCACCCTACACTTGCTCCCATGCTCTCATCCCCGCTTCAGAATGTCGTCTCCCAGGCAGGCAGCGTCATCCTCGGCAAGGAACACCAGATACGCCTTGCGGTCACCTGCCTCCTCGCGCGCGGTCATTTGCTGATCGAAGACCTGCCCGGCGTTGGCAAGACAACCCTTTCGCACGTCCTCGCCCGACTGCTCGGTCTCAAGTTCCAGCGCATTCAGTTCACCAGCGACATGCTGCCGGCAGACATCATCGGCGTATCGGTGTACGACCGGGAGTCGGCCAGCTTCAAGTTTCATCCCGGGCCGGTGTTTTCGCAGCTGATTCTCGCCGACGAGGTGAACCGCGCCACGCCCAAGACGCAGTCGGCGCTGCTCGAGGCGATGGAAGAACATCAGGTCACCGCGGAAGGCGAAACGCGCCCGCTGCCCGAACCGTTCTTCGTAATTGCGACCCAGAACCCCTCGCACCAGGTCGGCACCTTCCCGTTGCCCGAATCACAGCTCGACCGCTTCCTCATGCGTCTCGAACTCGGTTACCCGGATCGTGACGCCGAACGCGCGCTTCTTCAGGGCACGGACCGGCGAGACATGGTCACGGCCCTGCCGCCAGCGCTCGCGCCGGGACAACTCATGGAATTGCAGACGAAGGTGAAGGACGTGCACGCCTCGGTCGCGCTGATCGATTACATCCAGGCGCTCATCGAACACACGCGCCGGTCACCGGACTACATCCACGGGCTTTCGCCAAGGGCCGCGATTGCCCTGCTTCACTCCTCGCGCGCCTGGGCGCTCCTCGACGGCAGGGAAGGCGTGGTTCCGGAAGATGTGCAGGCGGTGCTTCCCGGCGTGGCCGGCCACCGGCTTCGGCCCGCGCACGACAACTCGCGCAGGAACAGCGCCGAGATCGCCGCGGAACTCATCCGCGCCGTGCCGATCCCCTGAGCCGACGCGGGCCGCGCGGAGCACATCCGGTGAACCTTGAAGCGGCGCTGAAGCACTCCCGGCTGCGCGACTTCTATCGCCGGTGGAAGCGTCGCCCGCCGCCCGAGCAGGGCCGCGTGGTCCTTTCCCAGCGGCGTGTCTACATCCTTCCCACCCGCCACGGCATCACCTTCGCCATTGCGCTTCTGGTCATGCTGATCGGCTCGGTCAACTACGGCCTGTCGCTCGGCTACGTGCTCACCTTTTTGCTCGCGGGCATGGCGGTGATCTCGATCCTGCACACCTTCCGCAACCTCGCGCACCTTGCGGTCACCGCCGGCAAGGTCGAACCGGTGTTCGCCGGCAGCGCCGCCTCGTTCGAGATCTATCTTGAGAACGAGCGCAGCGAGGCGCGACTCGCGATCAACGCCGTGTGCGCGGGCAACGATGCGGTCGTCAGCGCCGATGTGCCGGCAAAAGACAGCGCCCGGTTCGCAATTCCCCTGATTGCCAACCGGCGCGGCTGGCTCGAACTCCCGCGCGTCACCCTCGATACGCGTTATCCGCTCGGGCTTTTTCGCGCATGGAGCTATGTGCAGCCGGCAATGCGTACGCTCGTCTTTCCGAAACCGGACAACTCGTCCCTGCCCCTGCCCACACCGCTCGAGGGCAGTGGCACGGCAACCAACAGCGGCAGTGGCAGCGAGGATTTCTCCGGGTTACGCCCCTACCAGCCCAGCGACTCGCCCCGGCATGTTGCGTGGAAAGCTGCCGCACACACCGAGGGCATGCTCACCAAACTCTTCTCGGGGCGTGCTGCGATGGAGCTGATCTTTGACTGGCGGGACCTGCCCGACGCGCTCGACACCGAAGCCCGCCTTGCCCGTCTTACCCGCTGGGTGCTGCTCGCGCACGAGCAGGGAGCGCGCTACGCGCTGACACTGCCCGGCCGCACTATTGCGCTGGGCGATGGCGACGCCCACCTTGCTGGCTGCCTGCAGGAACTGGCCCTGTTCAATGAATCCGATACCGGCCAGCGTTAACGTCTACGTGCTGTTTGCGGGGCTCGCGCTCGCGACAGCGCCGCACACGCCCCGCCTTGCACTCTGGGTGGACGCCTTCATCGGGTTCGCCCTCGCCTGGCGGATCTACCTCGCGGTGCGCGGCCGCGCGATGCCGTCGAAAAAACTGGTGGCGGTACTCGGCATCGCCGGCTTCGTTGGCGTGTTCCTGTCGTTCCGCACAGTCTTCGGACGCGATGCGGGAGTGACGCTCCTGGTGCTGCTGATGTCGCTCAAGCTGCTCGAGATGCGCCTGATGCGCGATGTCTTCGTCCTGGTGTTCCTCGCGTATTTTCTGGCGCTGACGAACTTTTTCTATTCACAGACAATTCCCACTTCGATCGTGATGCTGGCTACGGTAATGGTCATCACGGCGAGCCTGGTCGGCTTCAACTCACCCGGCCAGCCGGCTGCCTCGAGTGCACGAACCGCGGGCCTGCTGCTCCTGCAGGCCAGTCCGGTGATGGTGCTGCTGTTTTTCCTGTTCCCCCGGGTGTCGGGACCGCTTTGGGGACTGCCGCAGGATGCCTTCGCCGGTGTCACCGGCCTCTCGGACACCATGTCCCCCGGCGCAATCAGCCGGTTGTCCTCGTCCGATGCAATCGCGTTTCGCGTGCGCTATGAAGGCGCTCCTCCGCCGCGCAGTGCACTTTACTGGCGTGGTCCGGTGCTCTGGGGCTTCGACGGGCGGACCTGGCGACCGGGCATGCCGCGGCTGGACAACGCGTTTCGGTTCGAAGCCGAAGGTAATCCGATCGACTACGAAATCACCCTCGAGCCGCACAACCGCCAGTGGCTGTTCGCGCTCGACCTGCCCTCGCGTCTGCCGCCGAACGCCCGGATCACCACCGACTTCCAGATGCTGTCGATCCCACCCGTGCGCAATCGCCTGCGCTACGAACTGCGTTCCTACCCGCGGTACAAGGCGACCTCGGGCGCCGAAAGTTCCGACCTGCGCAATGCGCTTGAGCTACCCGGGCCGCTGAACCCCCGGGCGCGGGCGCTCGGAGAAGAATGGAAGCAGAAAATCGCCGACGCGGACGCCATCGTCCGCGAGGCAATCAATTTTTTTCGCGGCGGCAACTATCTCTACACGCTCTCGCCGCCGCTTCTGGGCGACAACACCGTGGACGAATTCCTGTTCGATACCAAACAGGGATTCTGCGAACACTTCGCCTCCGCCTTCACCGTGCTCATGCGCGCCGCGGGCGTTCCCGCACGCGTGGTCACCGGCTATCAGGGCGGCGAAATCAACCCGGTGGACAACTACATGGTTGTCCGGCAGGCCGAGGCGCACGCATGGTCGGAGGTATGGCTCGGCCCCGGGCGCGGCTGGGTTCGGGTCGATCCGACAGCGGCCGCATTCCCGGTGCGGGTGGAAGGCGGCCTCGCCGCGTCGGTGCGGCAAAGCAGCGAACTGCCGTTGCTGATGCGCACGCAGCTCGACTGGCTGCGCCAGGCGCACTTTAACTGGGATGCGCTCACCAATCGCTGGAACCAGTGGGTGCTCGGCTACAACACCGACCGGCAGCGCGACATGCTGTCGCGCTTCGGCATGCAGACGCCCAACTGGCAGACGCTTGCGATGCTGCTCTTCTGGAGCGTCGCCGCCGTGATCGGACTCACCGCGCTCTGGCTACTGCGCCGCGCGCGCAACAACGATCCGGTCCAACGTGCCTGGCTCGCGTTCTGCAACAAGCTCGCGAACAGCGGCCTGATCCGGCGCCCCGATGAAGGACCGCAGGCTTTTGCAATGCGTGCGCTTCGCGAACGTCCGCAGCTCGAGTCGGCGGTAAAAACGATCGTCGGACTGTATGTCGAGCTGCGCTACGGACGCCGCGAAGGCGATCAGGAAGCCACTCGCCGGTTGGGTCGCC
>CAMBSA010000325.1 GCA_945869935.1 Bordetella parapertussis
GAGCCGTCCACCGGGCAGAGCCAGCCGGATTCCGCGAGCGGACGCGCATCGGCGCGCAGGGCGCGGGTGAAGAATTCGTTGAAGGTGGGGTAGCTCGCAATATCCGGGTTGGCGGCTTCCGTCATGTTCACGTCGTAGCGGCCGATGAACCAGCGGATGGCCAGCCGCGTGCCCGCGCGGCCCTGCTTGCCGGAGAGCCAGCCGAGAAAACGGGTGAGGGTGAGTTTGGGAAGAACGTATTGCAGGCCGACCGCGAGGCTGTCGATCATGGTTCGAAGCGCCGGTGGCTACAGCCGGGCGGGCGAGGTGCGCTGCCGTACATTCGATGGGCAACGGTGGCGGAAAATTCAGTCATCCGCTCATGTTACTTCAGGATGTGTGGCGATCCCGTGAACTGCGACCGGATCGGGCGACGATGCCCGATCCGGTCATGGCCGATGGCGATACTCAGTCGAGCTTGAGGCCTGCGGCCTTGATGACCTTGTCCCATTTCTGGGCGTCCGAGCGCTGGTCACGCAGCATCACCTCGGGGCTGGAGTGCGCCGGCTCGAAGCTTAGTTCGGCGAGTTTCGGACGCAGGTCGGGGGCGGAGACGGCTTTGCCGATTTCCGCATTCAGCCGGTCGATGATCGGTCTCGGCGTGCCGGCAGGCACGTACATGCCCCACCAGTCGCGGTATTCGAGTTCCGGATATCCCGCCTCGCGGATGGTGGGCACGTTCGGCATGGTGGTTTCGCGTTTCTCGCCCGACACCGCGAGGGCGCGCAGTTTGCCGTCGCGCAGGTTCGCGGCCACGGAGGCGATGTCCATGATGCCGAACTGGATGTCCCCGCCGAGGATTCCCTGCAGCGCCTGTCCGCCGCCCTTGTAGTTGGTGTAGACCATGTCGATCCGGGCGGCGCGCACCAGTTGTTCGCCCACCACCTGGCTGATGATCGCACCGGCGCCGTAGGTGATCTTGCCCGGGTTCGCTCGCGCGTAGTCGAGGAATTCCTTCAGCGTCTGGAACGGGAGCTTCGAATGCGTGAGGAACACCACCGGCGTTTTCACGATCATGCCCACCGCCGCGAAGTCCTTCTCCGGGTTGTAGGGCAGCTTCGAATACAGGCTCGGGTTCATCGTCATGGTCATATCGAGCGTGACCATCACGGTGTATCCGTCGGGCGCGGACTTTGCGAGCGCTTCCGCACCGATCAGCGTGTTGGCGCCGGGGCGGTTGTCGATCACGATCGCCTGACCCATGCTCTCCTGCATCTTCTGCCCGACCAGGCGCATCAGGATGTCGGTGCCGCCGCCCGGACCGAAGGGCACGATCACCCGTATCGACTTTGTCGGGTACGACTGCGCCGCGACGGGGGCGGTGACGAGCAGGGACAACAGACATGCCGCAAACAACCTCGAAGTGTGTTTCATGAATCCTCCTCCTTTGGAATGGATCAAAACCGTGGTGAGTTGCGCGGAAATCTTGTGGCCTTTAGGGCTCTCAGCGCTGGATTTCTCCGGCTTTTGTCGTTGGCTGGCCTTCCCATCGCGAGTGAAGACTTCCGGGAACACGCCGGGTCAGGATCTCAACCACCACGGTGGAGCCTGCCTTCACGTCGGCGATGGCCGCGGCGAGCTTGGCATGGAGTTCATCCGGTCTCTCGATATGCACAGCCTTCGCGCCAAGCGCATTCGCTACCGCGCAGGGATCCACGCCACGTCCCGCAAAGCGGGTTCCCGCAAGCTTCGGGCTTACACCGGCGTCGCGTGCCGGGTCGGAGCGGTTGTTTTTGACAATCACCAGGATTGCAACGCCGGTGCGCACCGAGGTTTCCAGGTCAATCGCGGTTTCGCCAAAGGCCTCTTCGCCGATGACTGCCACCACCAGCTTGTCCGGCGCGGCCTGTTTGGCGCCGATCGCGGCGCCGAGCGACCAGCCCATCGCGCTCTGAACACCGAAACCAAGAAAGCCGCGTGGTTTGGTGGCAACGTAATGCTGGCAGGTGGTGCCGCGCACCGAGCCGGCATCGTGCAGGACGATGGTGGAATCAGGATCGGTGAGTTTCACGAGTTCCGCGGTCACGCGAAACGGGTTGATCGGCATGGCATCGTCGCTGAGAAGCGGAGCGGACACTTCCTTCCAGCGCCGGCCGAGTTCGTCGAGTTCGGACTGGCGCGAGGGGACGGGCGCAAGACGTGCCTTGGGCAATTGCGCCTTCGCCGCGTCGATCATCTGGCGGATCACGAGTTTCGCGTCGCCCATCAGCGCGAGGTCCGCGAGCGTTTCCTTGTTGAGTTCGGCGCCGTCGATGTCCACCTGGATATGGCGCGTGGCCTTCGGCATAGGCGCCACGGTGGCGAATTTCTTGAAGCCGGCGCCGATGGTGAGCACCACGTCGGCGGTGTCGGCGAGAACCGTGGCAGGCAGCGAGCTGTACACCGCGCGCGCGAATCCGCCGATGCCAAGCGACAGGCGGTGGTTCTCCGGAAAGGCGCTCTTGCCATTGAGCGTGGTGGCCACCGGCAGGGTCAGCAGTTCGGCGAGTTCCACCAGATCCGCGCTCGCATTCGATGCGAGCACGCCGGCGCCGACATACACATACGGCCGTTTTGCCGACGCGATCATGTCCACCGCGGCACGGACGGACGCGGGGTCGGCGCCGCTGCGCACCGCGGGTTGTGCGCTCACCGGCTGGTAATTCCAGTTGCCGATCGGCATGGAAGAAAGATCGTAGGGCATGCCGATCACCACCGGTCCCGAGCGGCCGGTGCGCAACTGCATGAAGGCGCGGCGCATGATGCCATCCACCTGCGAGGCATCCTCGATCACCGCGGTCCATTTGCACACCGGTGCAAACAGTTCGGTGAAGGGAATTTCCTTTACCTGCCGGCGCAGGGTGTCGTAGCGGTCGTTGTGTCCGGCGATGAAAAGCAGCGGCGTGGAGTCGCCCCAGCTGTTGACGAGGCCACCCATCGCGTTCGCGGCGGCGGGACCGGCATCGGTGAACACCACGCCGGGCACTCCCGTGACGCGCGCATAGCCGTCACAGATGTCGATCGCGGCGCGTTCCTGGCGCGTATAGAACAGCGCGACACCGGGTTCGAGCGACAGGGCATCGGCGAGATGGCCTATCGATTGCCCGGTGATGCCGGCGGCGATGCGCACGCCTTCCTTGACCAGCGCTTCGCAAATGGCCTGTGCGACATTCATTCTTTTTTTCTCCTCCGTACGCCGCGTTTTTTCCTGATCGCGTCGCAGCTTATACCAGCGCGCCGGGCGGCGTCAGTCGGGGGTGACCGGACATGTTCACGCGCCGGCCGGCGTTCTTCCCATGATCGAATCAACCTGGCTAATTTCATCCGCGCTGAGCCGCCAGCCACTCGCGCGGGCGTTCGAGGCCACCTGTTCGGGCCGCGTCGCGCCGCAGATCACGCTGCCGATGACCGGCTGGCTCGCCAGCCAGCCGATCGCAAGTTCGAGAACGGTGCGCCCATGCCCGGTGGCGAAGGCTTCGAGCTTCGCCAGCGCATCGAAATTCTTCTCGCTCAGGATGCCGTCGTAGAACGGATTCGGTTTCGACAGCCGCGTTCCCTCCGCCGGCGCCTGACCCGGCCGGTATTTTCCGGTGAGCATGCCCGCGGCGAGCGGGTAGTAGGGCAGCAGGCTCATGCCGTGGCGGGTGCAGGCGGGCAGCAGTTCGGCGCGAACCTCCTGGTCGAGCAGGTTGTAGCGCGCCTGCGTGGTGACGTAGGCATGCGTGCGCATGGAGCGCGCGGTCCACGCCGCCTCGACCACGTCCACCGCGGAATAATTGCTGCAACCGATATAACGCACCTTGCCCGATCGCACCAGATCGTTAAGCGTCGACAGGGTTTCCTCGA
>CAMBSA010000326.1 GCA_945869935.1 Bordetella parapertussis
CCACCCGGCGCACCGTCGGGTTCGCCGGTCACGCTCATCATGCCGCCCATGCCCTGGATCATGAAGTCGTAGCCCGGTCGTTCGGCATAGGGGCCGGTCTGGCCAAAGCCGGTGACCGAGCAGTAGATGAGCCGCGGATTGAGTGCCGACAGATCCTTGAAGCCAAGACCGTAACGGTCAAGGTCGCCGTGCTTGTAGTTCTCGATCAGCACATCCGATGTCCTTGCCAGTTCACGCACGATCGCCTGGCCCTCGGGCTTGGAGATGTTGAGCGTGATCGATTTCTTTCCGCGGTTGGCGGACGTAAAGTAGGCCGAATCGCGGGTGTCGCGTCCCTCCTTGTCCTTCACCCAGGGCGGCCCGTAGGCGCGTGAGTCGTCACCCGTTTTCGGGCGCTCCACCTTGATCACTTCGGCGCCGAGATCGGCGAGGTTCTGTCCGGCCCAGGGGCCGGCAAGAACGCGGGACAGGTCGAGGACACGGATATGCGATAGCGGGCCGGGCATGTTTTTCTCGGGAAGGTGGCCGCGAAGCGCGGCGGATCGACGAATTGAAGCAATGCCCATCTTACAATGGCCCGCTTCATGAACGCCGCCGCGCAAACCCGCAGTCCCGGGCTGACGGTCAGCCTCGCTGGCGGTCTGGTCACATCCATCGTATCGCTGGTGTACGGGCTTTCGTTCAGCGCGCTGCTTTTTTCCGGTGAGCTTGCATCGGGCCTGCCGCGCGGCATCAGCTCGGTTCTAGTGGGACTCGCGGTCACCACGCTGGTGGTTGCGCTATTGAGTGCGTTCCGATTCGCGGTTGCCGGGCCCGACAGCAATGCCGCGGCGGTAAGCGCCGGCATGGTCGCGGTGATCGGGCACGAGCTCGTGCGCAGCGTCACGCCCGAAACCGCGGTGATCAACGTGCTGTACATGCTGGCGTTCACCTCGTGCGTCACCGGCGTGTCGCTGTACCTTCTCGGTCTCGCGCGCGCGGGTCGCTGGATACGCTTCGTGCCCTATCCGGTGATCGGCGGATTCATCGCCTCCGCGGGCTGGCTGATGGCGGTGGGCGCGCTGCGGGTGATCAGCGGCGAGTCGGTATCGCTCGCGACGGCGAGTGCGCTGATACAGGGGCCGGTGGCGTATCAGATAGCAGCCGGAGTCGTCTGGATGATCGTGCTGTGGAGTGTGCTTGGCCGTGTCGCGCACTATCTCGCGCTGCCCCTCATGCTCCTTGCGGGAACGCTTGCGTGCCACGCCATGCTCGGCGTCGCGGGAATAGGCATCGACGAGGCGCGCGAGTCCGGCTGGCTGTTCGCGCAGTCAAACGGCGCCGATCTCTGGTTCCCCTGGAACGCGTTCGATCTCGCGCTGATCGAGTGGGGTGTCATCGGCGAGCACATCGCGGGCATCGGCACGGTGGTGGTGGTGACCACGCTCACCATTCTGTTGAACGCGACCGGACTTGAACTGCAGACTCACACCGACGCGGATCTCGATCGCGAACTTCGGGTGCAGGGCGGGGCGAATGTGGCGGCGGCGATCTGCGGCGGCTTCCTCGGTTATCTGTCGTTCAACCGAAGCATGATCAACTACCGCATGGGTGCCAACAGCCGGGTGGCGGGCATTGTCGTTGCACTTGTCACCGTCCTGTTCGCGCTCTTTGGCATCTGGACGGTGCCGTACCTGCCCAAACCGGTGCTGGGCGGGTTGCTGCTGTATCTCGGCCTGTCGCTTTGCTACGACTGGGCGGTGCGCTCGCGTCGCCGGATGTCGCGGCTCGATCATCTCGCGATCCTGCTGATTTTTCTGGTGATCCTGGTGTGGAGCTTCGTCCATGGCGTGATCGTCGGCATCGTGGTCGGCTGCGTCATGTTCGTTTTCAACTACAGCCAGGTGAAGGTGATCAAGCACAGCGTCTGCGGTCGTGAATTCCGCAGCAGCCACGAGCGGTCGCAGGACGAGCTGGAAGTGCTGCGCGTGCACGGCGAGGCGATCCGGATCTTCGTTCTGCAAAGTTTCATTTTCTTCGGCATGGCCGACCGGATGTACCGCTCGGTGATCGAACAGGCATTCGCCGAAACGGCGGAGAAACCCCGCTTCCTGGTATTCGATTTCCGCCTCGTCCACGGGATCGACTCCTCTGCGGTGTCGAGTTTCCAGAAGATTGCCTTTGCCGCGCATGCCGCGGGGACCACGATCATCGCCACCGGGCTGAGCGCCGAGTTGCAGCGCGAATTCAACGGTGCCGAAGCCTCCGACCTGAAGGACATCAGGATGTTTCCCGACCTCGATCTCGGGGTGGAATGGTGCGAGTCGCAGATCATCGAGGAGCATCCGGTCGAGGCGCATATCGAGGACGACGGTGTGATGCCCTGGCTGTCCCGCGAGCTCGGGCATGCGGCGCGGGCGGCGGAACTCGTTGCCTATCTCGAACGGCGCGAACTGGCGGTGAACGAACTGCTGTGCCGGCAGAACGAGCCGGCCGACGAGATGTACTTCATCGAGCGCGGCAGGGTGGTGATCGAACTCGAGCTTCCCGGCGCGCGCACGCAACGCCTGCGCACGCTCGGGCGTCGCACGGTGCTCGGTGAAATGGGCCTTTACCGCGCGTCGCGCCGCAGCGCGTCGGTGCGCGCGGAGCAGCCGAGCGTGGTGTATTCCCTCAATCGTGCATCGATTGAACGGATGCAGGCCGGAAATCCGGCCCTGGCCGCATTGTTCAATGCCGCGATCGTGCGAACGCTTGCCAACCGCCTTGCGTTCGCCAATTCGCTGGTGGCGGCGCTGCAGCGCTAGGAGCCCGGAATCCCCATGCCGTACTGGCATTCGTGCACCGAATCCGGGACTGACTTATTTCTGCAATCTCCGCGTCATACAGTCCGGGAAAGGTCTGCCCGTCATACGACGGTGGCGGTCCGTAACGACCCGGAGCAGAGGCATGAAACTCGATTACGAAGAACTCGACCGCAATATCTTCAAGGTCACCCTCGAAGGGCGGATGGACATCGTTGGCGCGCAGCAGGTAGATACAAAGATGGCCGGTCTTGCGGCCTCACCCGGGCGCTTTCTGCTGGTCGACCTGTCCGGCGTGGACTTTCTCGCCTCCATCGGAATCCGCACCCTGTTGCTGAACGCGAAGTCGCTCAAGCAGCGAAACGGCGGCATGGTGATCTTCGGTGCGGTGGAGTCGGTGGAGAAAACGCTTCGCACCGCAGGAATCGACTCGCTGATTCCGATTCATGCGGATTTCCCGGCGGCCCGCGCCGAAGCCGGCGCCTAGCAGGCCACCTGAGCGGCCACCCGGGTACGACGCACGCGCGACGATGAGCATGGAATCTGACACGGTTATGGAGCGGACACCCGAAGCACTCGAAATCCGCAACGATCTCGGCGAACTCCGGCGAATGAGCGCATGGTTGCGCGCGGCATGCGATGAACTCGGGCTTCATCAATCCAGTGCCTATGATCTCGAAGTCTGCGCGAATGAAGCGATTGCAAATGTCATCACGCACGCCTGCGGAAGCGGTGCGGCCCATCGCATCCGGCTGCGGATTGCGCGCGAAGGCGAATCGGTGCGCCTCGACATCGAGGACGATTCAGGGCCCTACGACCCGCTTTCCCGCCCGCCGGTCCAACTGCCCGGCAAGCTCGAGGACGCGCATATCGGCGGCCTTGGCGTGCACCTGATGCGCTCCCTGATGCGGGAGTGCCGCTACGTCCGCCGCGACGGCTGGAACGTGCTTTCGCTCGTCGCCGGGCCGGCGACCCGGTCTGCCTGAGCGGAGGTCCGCTCAATTGAGGAACTCCCGGGAACCGTCCAACGTGTCCGATACCAGCCCCCGCTACCGCG
>CAMBSA010000327.1 GCA_945869935.1 Bordetella parapertussis
CCGACCAAGGTCCCCACGCTCGAACGGGCCCTCGCGGCGCTGGGCCGGCGTGCCGAGATTGAAGTGAGCTGACTCCGTATTTCAACGGAGATTGCGTCGCTTCGCTCGCAATGACGCTGTGGCGCGCGCGAGAAGTCCGCCAGCACTCCGGTCATTGCGAGGAGCCGCAGGCGACGCGGCAATCTCAGGCGTTGAGTCGAAGGAGATTGCTTCGCTTCGCTCGATCCGGATGAGATTGCTTCGCTTCGCTCGCAATGCCCCCCTACGTGATCAGTTCGCCTTGATCCCCGCGGCCTTCACCACCACCGCCCAGCGCGCGCTTTCGGACTTGATGTGCGTGGCGAATTGCTCGGGCGTGTCGCCGACGACTTCGAAGCCGATGCCGTGCATCCTGGCGCGCATGTCGGGTGTGCCGAGTACGCGCACCGCGTCGCCGTGGATCTTCGCGAGCAGATCGCCGCCGAGGCCGGCGGGCCCGAGCAGGCCGTACCAGCTGCGCGCTTCGAAATCGGGCAGGCCGGATTCGGCGAGCGTCGGCAGGTTGGGCGCGATCGAGGCGCGGGTCCTGGACGTAACGCCGAGCGCCTTGATCTTGCCCGCCAGCACGTGCTGCATCGAACTCGTGGGGCCGAAGAACACCGACACCTCGTTGACCAGCAGCGCCGCTTCCACCTGCGGCGTGGAGCGGTAGGGGATGTGCAGCATGTCCACGCCAGCCTGCATTTTCAGGATTTCGCCGTTGAGGTGCGGCGCGGTGCCGCTGCCAAGCGAGGCGAAGGTGAGCTTGCCGGGTTGTTCCTTCGCGAGGCGGATCAGGTCCGCGAGCGAATTCGCGGGCGAAGCCATCGGCACCAGCAGTATCTGCGGCGAATTCGCGAGCATCGATATCGCGGTGAGGTCGCGGGTCGAGTCGTAGGGCACCTTCGCATACAGGAACTGGTTCACCACGATCGGCGCGGAGTTGGTCACGAGGATGGTGTAGCCGTCGGGCGCGGACTTGGCCACCGCATCCACGCCGATGTTGCCGCCGGCGCCGACGCGGTTGTCCACCACGACCGACTGGCCCCAGGCTTCCGAGAGCTTTTGCGCAAGCACACGGCCTACGAGGTCCGACGGCCCGCCGGTGGCGTTGGGGATGATCATCCGCACCGGCTTGTTGGGGAAGGTCTGCGCCTGTGCGATGCAGGCGGCAAGCAGCGTCGCCGCTGCAATGAGCGGCATCAGCATTGATTTTTTCATGGTCATTCCTCCTGCCGCGAAGTATCGCGTTTCGCACCGCGGCAGGGGCGATTCAGGTTGATTGGTGATCAATCAACCCGCGCCCGACGGGACGGGTATCAGGGGAAGAGTGTTTCAGTTCTGTACGCGAATCGCCCGCTTTCACTTGCCGGTACTTGGCCTTCCCGAAAAATGTTCAACTTTCCTGGGGCGGCGGGGATGCTCAGGCGTTGCGGGCTTCGAGGTCTTCCCAGCGCGTGAGCGCCGCATGCATCTCGTCCTCGATCTTCGCCGCGCGCTGTTGCAGCGCGAGGGCGCGGCCGTCGGTGGCGACGTAGACCGCGGGGTCTGCGAGCTGTTCGGCGATCGACTTCTGTTCGGCTTCCAGCGCCTGGATGCGCGCGGGCAGTTCGGCTAGTTCGCGGCTTTCCTTGTAGCTGAGCTTGGGCTTTTTCGGCGCGGCGGGCTGTGCGGCGACTGCCGCAGCAGGCTTCTTCTCGTCCGGTTTCTTTTCTTCCTTCGCCGGTGCCTGCTTCGCGTTGTTGTGCACGCGCAGCCAGTCGCTGTAGCCGCCGGCGTATTCCTTCCAGTCGCCGTCGTTGCCGTTCACGGACTCGCTCGCAATGGTCTGCGTCACCACGTTGTCGAGGAAGGTCCGGTCGTGGCTGACGAGGAACAGCGTGCCGGCGAAATCCTGCAGCCGTTCTTCCAGCAGTTCCAGGGTTTCGATGTCGAGGTCGTTGGTCGGCTCGTCCAGCACCAGCACGTTCGCCGGCTGGCTGAACAGGCGCGCGAGCAGCAGGCGGTTGCGCTCGCCGCCGGAGAGCGTCTTCACCGGCGCGTTGGCGCGCTCGGGCGCGAACAGGAAATCCGCGAGGTAGCTCATGATGTGCTTGCGCACGCCGTTGATCTCCACCCAGTCGGCGCCCGGGTTGATCGTGTCGGCGAGCGTGGCTTCCTCGTTCAGTTGCTCGCGGAACTGGTCGAAGTAGGCGATCTCGAGCTTGGTGCCAAGCCGCACCTTGCCCGAATCGGGCTGCAGCTCGCCGAGGATCAGCTTGAGCAGCGTGGTCTTGCCGGTGCCGTTGGGCCCTATCAGTCCGATCTTGTCGCCGCGCATGATGCGGGTGGAGAAATTGCGGATCACGGTCCGCGCAGTACTGCCTTCGCCGAAGCTCTTTGTTACCTCCGTGAGTTCCGCCACCAGCTTGCCCGAGCGCTCCGCTTCGGCCACGCCGATGTCTACCTTGCCGATGCGCTCGCGCCGCGCCGCGCGTTCGCGGCGAAGCTGCTCCAGCCGCAGCACGCGGCCTTCGTTGCGGGTGCGGCGCGCCTCCACGCCCTTGCGTATCCACGCCTCTTCCTGTGCGAGGACCTTGTCGAACTTGCGGTTGTGCATCGCCTCGGTCTGCAGTTCCTCGATCTTCTTCTGCTGGTAGGCGCTGAAGTTGCCCGGGTAGGCCGAGATGTGGCCGCGGTCGAGCTCGATGATCTGGTTGGCCACCGTGTCGAGGAAACGCCGGTCGTGGGTAACGAACAGCACGCTGCCGGCAAAGCCGATCAGCACCTGTTCCAGCCATTCGATGGTTTCCACATCGAGGTGGTTGGTCGGTTCATCGAGCAGGATCAGGTCGGGCTCGAGCACCATGGCACGCGCCAGGGCCACCCGCTTCTTCAGGCCGCCGGAGAGTTCCGACACCAGCTTGTCCTGCGCAAGCGACAGCCGGGTGAGCGTGGTCTCGACCTTGTTCTGCAGGCTCCAGCCCTGGGTCGCATCGAGTTCCTCCTGCAGCGTATGCAGGCGGTCGAGCAGCGATGCGTCATCCGGCGCGTCGTTCAGCGCATGCGCGGTGGCGTGGTAGTCGACAAGCAGTTGCGTGCCTTTGCCCAGGCCCTCGGCCACCGCTTCGAACACGGTGTGGCCGGGCGTGAATTCCGGTTCCTGAGGCACGCTCGCGAGTTTCAGCCCCGGGGCGCGCCAGACGACGCCGTCATCCGCGGGGCGCTCGCCCGAGAGCAGCCGCAGGAGGCTCGATTTGCCGGTGCCGTTGCGGCCGATCAGGCCGATGCGCTGGCCGGGCTCGATCACGAGCGCCACTTTATCGAGCAGCGGTACATGCCCGTAGGCGAGGGAAACGTCGGTAAGCTGGGCTAGGGGCATTGCAGGGGTGGCAGGAGAGGTGCGGGAAAGATTGCGCGAACGCAATGTTCGCACGAGCGGACCCGATATCCTGCGGTCGATGGTGAGATAAACGTCCTGTTTCAGAGGCAATACACGGTTTCATGACAGTAAATGCATCGTCGCACCCCGCATCGGAATCGCATCGCTCCCCCGATGCCGATTGGCACGCGCTCACTCCCGACCTTGCCGCCACGCGGCTGGAGGTGAATACCGCTGTCGGCCTGAGCGACGCGGAAGCCGCGCTGCGCCTGACCAAGCATGGCGCAAACCGCCTGCCCGAGGCGGTCGGGCGCGGTCCGGCGGCGATCTTTTTCAGCCAGTTCGCGGACTTCATGATCGGCGTGCTGCTCGCGGCGGCGATCGTCTCGGGTATCGCCGGCGAGCTGGTGGATACGCTGGTGATCGTGGTGATCGTGCTGCTCAATGCCGTCATCG
>CAMBSA010000328.1 GCA_945869935.1 Bordetella parapertussis
GCGTAGAGAAATCCGAAAATCGCCGTGCCGATAGCGACGACCAGGCCGCAGGCGAGTGCATAAAACCAGCCGATTAAGGGGATGGGGAGTTCCATGGTGCGGTTCAGTCCAAAAGGGCGAAGCGCATTGCGGCTTCGCATTGGATTCGAGTGGGGTTTAGCAGCGGCAGGCCGGGGTCGGTCTCTCGTGCATCGCCGGGGAACAGCAGCGGCAGTTCGGTGCAGGCAAGGACCGCCGCATCGAGTTGACTGTAACGGGAGAGCATACCGATGAACCATGCCTTGTCGTGCTGAATAACGTTACCGCGTGCAAGCTCGTTCTGGATTGCCTGGATCCGTGTGCGCTCCTGTGCATCCGGAATCTGCACCTCGAGGCCGAAGCTCTCAAGCACGCCGCGATAGTAGTGGTGCTCCATCGTATGCAGCGTCCCGAGCAGCAGTACGCGGCGGATGCCGCGGCGCTGCGCTTCTGCGCCGGTTTCCCTCGCAATGTGGACGACCGGCAACGGGAGATTCAGCCCGGGCAGGATCTGATCGAGCGCTTCGTGCAGGGTGTTGTTGCACAGCACGAGACAGGCGGCGCCCAGGGACGCGAACTCGCGGACTTCGGTCTCGAGCAGGCCGGGGACGCGATCCCAACGACCGTAATAGGCCGACTTGATCTCGTGATAGTCGATCGAACGCAAGAGCAGGTTGGCCGAATGGTGGTCGCCCTGCCGCGTGTGGGCGAGTTCGTTCAGTATCCGGTAGTAATCAATTGTCGACGGCCAGCTCATGCCGCCAAGCAGTCCGATCATCTTCATCGCTGTGCCGGCCGCTCGAGGCTGATCGCGGTCAGGATGCCCTGGATGATCGCGGTGGGAGTCGGCGGGCAGCCCGGCACCGTAACATCCACCGGAATCACGTTCGATACCCGTCCGCAGGACGCATACGACTCGCCGAATATGCCGCCGGTGCAGCCGCAATCGCCGATCGCCACCACCAGCTTCGGATCGGGCGTGGCGTCGTAGGTGCGCTTGAGCGCGACTTCCATGTGCCGCGACACCGGTCCGGTCACCAGAAGCATGTCGGCATGCCGTGGACTTGCAACGAACTTGATGCCGAGCCCCTCGAGGTTGTAGTAGACGTTGTTTGTCGCGTGAATCTCGAGCTCGCAGCCGTTGCAGGACCCGGCGTCGACCTGCCGGATTGCGAGCGAGCCGTGAAACAGGCGCAGCACTTCGTCCCCGAGCCTGCGGGTAACCGCGCGTAGTGACTCGTCGGTCTCGGGTGGCGACTCGGTCCGGATGCCGGTGTGAAGAATTTGCTTGAGCAATTGGTACATGGTGCCTAGAGGTCTTGCCCGCTGTAGGAAAGATTGAAGGATTTGTTGATCAGGGGGAAGTCGGGGACGATATTGCCGATCACCGCGTATTCCAGGGCCGGCCAGTTCTGCCAGGACGGGTCGTGCGTATGACAAAACCGAATCGATCCGTCATCGCCCGCGCGCAATGCCACCAGGACCTCGCCGCGCCAGCCTTCCACCCAGCCGATTCCCGCGCTGCCGGATGCGGGTGTCGGTACCGGATGCCGGATCGCACCCGGGGAAATTCGCTCGATGATCGATCGAGTCAGCCGAAGGGACTCGAACAGTTCCTCGAACCGGATCGCGACACGCGCGGCGACGTCGCCGCCCGCCTGCCCGCAGAGCTTTACTTTCAACTGGTCATACGGCGCGACCCCGGGTTGAACACGCGCGTCGCAGTTTAATCCGCTTGCACGCGCGGCGAATCCCACGACACCGAGGTGACGGGCGGTTTCCGCGGTGAGGCGGCCGCAGGTGAGAAAGCGGTCTTGCAGCCCCGAGTGCTCGTCGTATACCTCCTTGAGCACCCGGATTTCCCTCTCGAGCAAATCGCACTGTTCCCGGACGGTTTCGAGAACGGACAAATCCGGATCGGACGAGACGCCACCGGGAACGATCGCATCCATCAGGTAGCGATGCCCGAAGAGTCTCTGGTTCAGCCGGAGCAGGTCCTCCTTCAGGCGCATGAACTGGGCGAGGCCGAACGCCAGCCCACCGTCATTGCCGAGCGCGCCGAGATCTCCGAGATGGTTCGCCACGCGTTCGCGTTCGAGAAGCAGGGCGCGCAGCCACAGGGCGCGCGCGGGCGGCGTGATTCCGGCCATTGCTTCGAGCGCCATCGAAAACGCCCAGGCATACGCGACTGTCGAGTCGCCGGATATCCGGCCGGCGAGACGGGCGCCTTCGCCGAGGGGCAGTTGGCTGAAGCGTCTTGATATCCCCTTGTGCTTGTAGCCGAGTCGCTCCTCGAGTCGAAGCACCTTCTCGCCGACGACCGAGAACCGGAAATGCCCCGGCTCGATGATGCCCGCGTGAACCGGGCCCACCGGAATTTCGTGCACGCCTTCGCCCTCTACGGGTACGAAGGCGTAGTCATCGGTTCCGGTCGGGAATGCCGTGTCTGCGGAGAAGTCGCGCCGCAACGGGTGCACCTCCGCCGGCCAGGAGGCATGTCTCAGCCACGGCCGGGAATCTGCCGGGTAAGGCGCGCCGGCTGTTGCCATCGCGCGAATTCCCATCAGGTCGGCGGCAGCGCGCTGCGGACGGACAGCGCATGCAAACACGGTGGACAGATCCGGGTACTCGGGCGCGTTCGCGTCAAGCGGAACGCTCAGCCAAAGTGCGCCGTCCGGGTTTGCAAGAATCAACTGCAGTCCCAGGCCGCCCGCGACCGAATCCCGCTCGTCCGTTCCCCACAGCGCAGCCAGGCGCCCGCCTTGTGCCTGCGCGGTGCGACAGGCAGGCAGGAGTTGCGACACGTTGATACGCGCGTGCCAGACGGGCACCGCGCCTGCCAGGGGCTGCATGGGAAATGGCATGGCTTCGAAGGACACGGGGGTCTCAGCCGAGCAGTTTCGCCGCCTGGCGGTACCAGTCCGCGAGGTGTGGCGGTATGTACAGGCCAAGCATCAGCACGATGGCGAGGTGGATGAACACCGGCAACAGCGCCGGAGAATGCGGCAGGGGCTTGAGCGCGCGCGAAGCGTCGGGTTCTCCGAACACCATCGCCTGCACCTTCGAGAATACCGCGGCAAACGCCACACCCAGCGATACGAGAAGGAAGGGTGTTGCCCACGCCTGCTGGCGCATCGCGCTGGTCAGGATCAGGAATTCGCTCGCAAACACCCCGAACGGCGGCAGGCCGAGAATCGCGATCGATCCGAGCAGCAGTCCCCAACCGACCGTTGGACTGATGCGAATCAGCCCGCGTATGTCGTCCATGACTTGCGTGCCCGCCTTCTGGGTAGCGTGCCCGACGGCAAAGAAAATTGCGCTCTTGGTGAGCGAGTGCACCGTCATGTGCAGCAGCCCGGCGAAATTCGCCACCGGCCCGCCCATGCCGAAGGCGAAGGTGATCAGCCCCATGTGTTCGACCGACGAGTACGCGAACATCCGCTTCACGTCTTTCTGTCTGGACAGGAAAAACGCGGCGACCACCACCGACAGCAGCCCGAAGCCCATGAGCAATTGCCCGGTGATCGCGGTCTGAAGGGCGCCGTCCACCAGCACCTTGCAGCGCAGGAGGGCATACAACGCCACGTTGAGCAGCAGGCCGGACAGCACAGCCGATACGGGCGTGGGGCCTTCCGCGTGGGCATCGGGCAGCCAGTTGTGAAGCGGCACCAGGCCGACCTTGGTGCAATAGCCCACCAGCAGGAACACGAAGGCAAGCGACATTACCGTCGGCTCGAGGTTTGGCGCCACGTCGGCAAGCTTCGTCCAGAGCAGCGTGCCACCGCCGCTGCCAAGGATCTTCTCCGATGCCGAAAA
>CAMBSA010000329.1 GCA_945869935.1 Bordetella parapertussis
TCGGCGGGCTTTGTCTTTGTTGGGCCCGGAATTATTTTGCCGAACCATTCTGCTAGAGTGCGCAAGCATGCAATCAACCCCTTGGTGGCACTATCAACGCTCGCGACTGCTCGCCTTGTTCAGGCGGGACGAGCAGGCAATGGCCGAGCTGCAGGCGGCACTGCGCATCGATCCGTCCTACCTGCGCGCGGTCAGCGCGCTCGGCTTCCTGTATGGGAGGCTTGGGCGGCACCACCTTGCCGCGCAGCAGTTCGAGGCCGCATTGCGGCTCGATCCGGACAACCCCGTCCTGCTTTTCAACCTGGGATACGTGCTGCACCTGCAGAACCAGTACGAGGCCGCAGTCCGGGCCTTCTCGGAGTCAGTACGTCTCAACCCGAAGATCGACCGGGCCTGGTACGGGATGGGGCTTGCGTTGACATCCCTCGGAAGGCACGAGGAGGCTTCTGAGGCCCTGGAGCGCGCTTCCGAACTGCAGCCCATGAACGGGCACGCCTGGTATGAACTGGGCATGGCCTATTTCAAGCTGAATCGCCGGGACAAGCTGGCCGAGGTGGTTGCGCACCTCGACCGCTTTGAACCGAAAATGGCGCTGCACCTTACGCGCGCAACCGGCAAGCCCGACGCGGTCAAGGTTCCATGACTTACCAGATCGTGGTGATCCTCAAGGGCCTCAATGAAGTCGCCCTGATGGCGCTCATCGGGCAGGCTGCGTTATTTGTACTCGCCGGGGCGACTCGCGACAAGAATTTTGCCTACACGCTGCTGAAGACCGTCACGTCACCGATCATGAAAGCGACACGCTTCATCGCCCCGCGCTTCATCATTGACGCGCATATCGGGTTCCTCGCGCTGTTCTTCCTCCTCCTCATCGAGGCGGTCCTCATCTTCCTCAAGATCCGGCTCTACTTCGCCGCCCTCGAAGGCTGACGGGTGGGGCGGGGGTTCCGGCGTGCAGTCCGGCTGACGCTCTCCCCGAACGCCGAATGGCAGGCGATCCGGGGCGAACCGTTCGACCAGCGTTCGCTGCTGGTGTCCTTTGTGTTGCCCCTGGCATGCATCCCGGCCGTTTCGCTGGGCATCGGGCTCGCCTGGTCCGGCAGCCCCGCCGTGGACGGATTGGTCCAGGTGATGCACCGGGGCGCGGTCGCGTACTTCGGACTGCTGGCTTCCATCTATCTCCTGGCGGCATCGATGTTCGTGCTCGCGCCGCTGTTCGTCCCCGGGCGCTCGTGGGCGCTGGCGTTCAAGCTGGCCGCCTACAGCAGCGCGCCGGTAATGCTCTGCGGTGTGCTGCTGGTCTATCCGGAATTCGCGTACGCCCTGATCCTTCCAGCTTTGCACTGCTTCTACCTGCAGTACGCGGGGGCGCACCGTATCCTGGGCGTAAAGGAGGATCAGGCGGCCGAGTTCGTGGCCCTCGGGATTGTCCTGCTGACGGTCGGGTCGACCCTGTTGGGGGCGTTCGGCGCCTGGCTGGGGATACTCTGAACGCGGGCGGGGCTTCTGGTAAACTCCGCCTCCCGCTCAAGAGTAATAGTTTCAGGCAGTCCACGGAGAGATGGCCGAGCGGCTGAAGGCGCACGCTTGGAAAGCGTGTATACGTTAATCCGTATCATGGGTTCGAATCCCATTCTCTCCGCCAATTAGAGATCATAACTAAATGAATATAAAGCAGTTGTGACAATTAAGATAAGATCTACCCACAACACTACCCACAGTAAAACTCTGGGTCGGTGTTTGTGAAAAATGGACCTCGGCGGATAACAAACACCGCTGGGCGGCTGGGCGAAGGCTAGTTCAAGGCTTCAGCCGTCCACTGGCCTCGTCCTGGCCCCTTGCAAGCTCGGCCCACCCTCCGGGCTAACCCCCCGGCTACGCTGCGCCCCAACGGCCTCTAAACCCGTCCAAAGCGCCTACTGAACCACTTCAGGCCAAAACCCTGCCAGTCCGACCCCACCCACCCGGCACCCCCCGCTGTGTAGTTAGGAGTCCCGTCGCGCCGACTTCACTCTATTCCAGACGAACGATTCCGCATTTCTCCAGAAGCAGACCCCACCCACCCCGTAACGCACAGTCGATTCAAGTCGTTCCGAATAGCGACTCATTGTCGAGTGCATACGATCTGCTCAAATCCGCACACAAATTTGTGCGATACAGCAATCCGTGTCCAGCTTGCAGAGTGCCGGCGAACGATTGCACAAGACTGACTTGCAATACATCGCATGAGAAGTTTGCTGCGGCACAGCACACCCAATCACTTGTGAATTTACAATCGAACGATATGTTGATGTGTGTCAAATCGGATGTTCCAGTCCGGATGCACCGTTTTACATATGGATACCAACGGACACGAATTGGCTGTCGAAACTGCTACAGTCTGGTAAATAATTGAAAAAAAGCGATCAAAATCAGTAAAAAAAAACTGCGGCGATCCTGCAGGAAATGCTTTGGTTTAAACAAGGTTTATAGAATCTCCCCATAATTTCAGGAAGAAAGAGCGGCGTTTCTTGAGGAAGCCCTTATGAACGCGTTACTTGTCACAGACTTGGTCCCCCTTCCCGCGGGCGATGCGGACGGCCCCGCCTTGGGCACTGCATGAACGCACTCGAAAAAATCGCCGATGCCATCGATGCAGTGAATACGTTCATCGGCCGTTCGCTCTCTTGGGTGATGGTCCCGGTGGTCGCGGTGTCCTTCGGCGTGGTGATGATGCGCTACGTGCTGGGTAAGGGCTATCCGTGGCTGCAGGAGGTCTACATCTGGCTGCATGGCGCCGCGGTGCTCTTGTGCGCAGCCTGGGTGCTGAAGGAAGGTGGCCATGTGCGCGTCGACCTCCTCTACAAGAAGTGGTCGGCGAAGGGCAGGGCGTGGGCCGACCTGGCGGGAGTCATCCTGTTCCTCTATCCGATGATGGGGTTCCTTTTCTGGTGGAGCCTGCCGGGGGTGCAGCGCTCGTGGCGCCTGATGGAGCGCTCGCACACCAACGACGGCCTCGAGTTCGCCTACCTCATGAAGACCGTGATCCCGGTCTTCTGCGTGCTGGTGATGATCCAAGGACTGTCCATGGCGATCCGCTCTCTCCTTGTCATCGTCCGTGGCGGGAAGTCGCATGGATAGCCACGTGATCGGTGAGATCCTCGCTGTGTGCATGTTCTTGGGGCTGGTCGGCTTCATGCTGCTCGGTTTCCCGGTTGCGCTCTCTATCGGGGGCGCGTCCCTCGCGTTCGCCGGCATTGGCATCCTGCTTGGCGCGTTCGACGTGCCGCTGCTCGCGGGCGCCGTTGGCCGCACCTACGATGCAATCATCAACGACGTGCTGATCTCGATTCCGCTGTTCGTGTTCATGGGAACGGTGCTCGAACGCTCGAAGATCGCCGAAGAACTGCTGACGACCATGGGCCAGGCATTCGGCAAGCTCCCCGGCGGCCTTGGCTATTCTGTGGTGATCGTCGGCGCGCTGCTTGCGGCATCCACCGGCATCGTCGGCGCGACTGTGGTGACCATGGGACTGATCTCCTACCCGGCGATGATGCGCGCGCGCTACCATCAGCCGCTCGCGGCCGGCATCATTACGGCCTCCGGCACGCTTGCGCAGCTTATACCGCCCTCGACGGTGCTCATCCTGATTGGCACGTTCATGCAGTACGCCAACGTCGAGGTTCAGACGTCCAAGGGCAACTTCGCCGCCGATCCCGTGACGGTGGTCGAGATCTTCGTCGGCGCGCTGATTCCCGGCCTGCTGCTGGCGGGCTGCTATCTGCTTTGGGTGATGTACATCGCGTGGCGGCATCCCGAGCGCGTCCCGCCGCTCGACATCAGCGACGAGGAAC
>CAMBSA010000330.1 GCA_945869935.1 Bordetella parapertussis
GAGGCCGATAAAGCCGATTCTCCCCTTCGCACTCATTCCGCAGTCCCTCCACCCTATGTGCCGAGCCTTGAGCCGCTAGCAGCATATAGCAGTGGCCGGCACAAGGTCACCCGGATCTCGGGTATGTTTTCGCATTGTAAAAACTTGCCTCTGTGAGTTGCCACGTTCAGGCCCGCAACTGTTCCATCACGCGAGCGAGCTTCTCCATCTGGACAAACTCATCATAAAGCGGATTGAGGACAACTTCGTGAGCACCCAATGCCGCCAGCTCGTTCAATCGCTCAGCACACTGTGCCGGAGAACCGAACACGGCGATCCGCTCCGCCATCCCAGGCGACCTGTAAACATGATCCAGTGCCGGCGCCAGGCGCTCGAGGGCAATCCGGTCACTGTCCTCGACAGCGATATAGACGCGCTTCGACATTGGAAACTGATCGACGCGCCGCCCCGATTCCTCCAGCGCATCGATCAGAATCCCCGTCTGCTTTCGAAAATCCTCGATCGACGAAGAACCGGCCCCGATCCATCCGTCGCCGATTTTCGCCGCCCTGCGCAGCGCCACTTCGGCTCGAGCCCCGATCCAGATGGGCGGGTGCGGCTTCTGCACGGGTCGCGGTTGCAGATATGCCCCCTCGAATGAGAACAACTCGCCGTGGAACGTCGAGGGCTGCTGGCTCCAGAGCGCGCGAAGTACCCCGATGCCCTCGACCATCTGCCTAGCACGCATCCCGGTTCGAAATCCGAATGCCGCGGCGCCCGGATCCACGCCTCCCATGCCGACCGCCAGCGTAACCCGCCCGCGCGACAGTACGTCCATAGTCCCGATATCCCGTGCCAACTGTGCGGGGTTTCGTCGCGGCAGCACGAGGACCGCCACGCCAACGCGCAGTGTGGTCGTCACTGCCGCGACATGAGTCATCGTATGCAGTGCGTCCAGCGTGGGGTCTTCCGCGTGTTCCTCGCTAACGGCGTGGTCCACCGTCCATGCGCCCCAAAAACCCATCTGTTCGGCCTGGCGCGCATAGTCCGCCAAAGGGGCATCGACCGCCTTGGGCAGACTGATTGAGTATCGGGTGGACTGCGGCATGACCAGGGCAATGACTCCGATTCGGCCTCGATTCGAAAACCTTCGCGCCTACTGCGGCTGCATGCCCGCCTTTTTCGCGATTTCCGCGAACAAACGGGCCTCTTCGGGAACGCGCTTGCCAACGTTTTCACGCGGCTCATCGACCACCTGCAAGGACAGCTTCGCGAATCTCGCGCGGATATCCTGGCTCTGGAGAGCCTTCGATGCCGCGTCATACAAACGGTCGATCGCCTGCCTCGGCAGCCCCACCGCCGTATTCAGCGAGACGTAGAGCCCCGGGATCTGCGGATGCCCCAGTTCGGCAAACGTCGGGATGTCCATGAACGGAGGCCGACGCTTTTCACCCGTCACTGCCAGAACCCGGAACTTCTCGGGATTCCCGAGTGCGGTCGATTCCCCGACGAAAACCATCTGGACTTGCCCGGCCAGCGCCGCCTGGAACATCGGTCCACCGCCCGTGTACGGGATATCGACCATATTGAGGTCGAGTTTCTGAATAACAGCTCCCGAGAGCAATCGGGTCAGGGCCGCCGAGGTTCCGTAATTGAGTTTTCCCGGGTTGGTGCGCGCGTGCGCCACGAACTCGTTGAAAGACTTCCAGGGGTCAGACGCGGCGGACCCCATCACCAGCCTCGACTCCACGATGCCAATGAGCACCGGCAGGTCCTTCACCGGGTCGAAGCGCAGGTCCTTGACGGTCACCGGATAGGTAGCCAGCTCCGATGCGACCGCCGCGACAAAAGTGTAACCGTCGGGAGCCGCCTGCCGTGCCACATGCTCATAGCCAATGAGGTTGCCCCCTCCCGTCCGATTCTCGACCACGATCGGTTGTCCGAGAAATTTCGACATTTCTGGCGCAACCAGTCGCGACACAGTATCTGCAAGCGCTCCGGGCGAATTCGATACAACCCATCGAACAGGCTTGTTCGGATACTCCTGCGCAAATGAAGCACTAAAAGGGCTTATTGCAACGAGACCCAGAAACGTCAGGATTGCAGTTCTCCATGCTCGGGACATTGCTTCCTCCTCCTCGTTGATAGAAGCGCCAAACTCGCTACACCACCGCCGACTCCTCCAAGCCATGCGGTGCGCTACGTCTTGTAACACAGAGTTCCCGACAGGAGCAATGCCGCAATTCGACCATTGGACTCCCCGCGAATCACCGACGCGAGTGCGCGGTAACTCACCTGTGCTAGTCTGAACCGGAGGGGCGATGTCGTGTATGTGTATGCATGATGGTGCGAAACGCGCCGCTACACCCAACCACTGCAAATAGGAATGTCCCATGCCAAAATCGATTCCTCGCGCGCGACTCGAAGGCAAGGTAGTGATTGTTACGGGCGCCGGTTCCGGCCTGGGCAAGGTCTCGGCGGCCCTGTTCGCCACCGAAGGCGCCAAGGTTGTCTGCGCGGATATTAATTTCGATGCCGCGGACGCCTGCACCCGATCGATCATGGAGGATGGCGGTGAAGCGATCACGGTCCAAACCGATGTCAGCGACGAAGCATCGACCCAGGACCTCGCCACGCTGACCCTCGCGAAACATGGCCGCATCGACGCGCTCCTGCACAGCGCGGGAATCAGCGCCAGTGGCAATGCTCTGAACACCGACAGGAAGACATGGGACCGCATCCTTGAAGTCAACCTGACGGGCACATGGCTGATGTGCAAGGCCGTGCTGCCCAACATGATCAGCAACAAGCGGGGCTCGATCGTCACCCTGTCCAGCCTCGCCGGCATCACGGGATTACCCGACAAATTCTCCTACAGTGTTTCGAAGGCAGGCATGGTCGGCATGACCCAGCAACTCGCGGCCGAGTACGCGGGAGACGGGATTCGCGTCAATACGATCTGCCCCGGCACCATCATCACGCCGATGTCCATTGCCGTCTATGAAAAGAATGGTTATTCCCACGAAGCGGCGCTCGCGAAGATCGGGGAACGATATCCGTTGAAGCGCCCGGGCACGCAGGAGGGTGTCGCTTATCTTGCGCTCTACCTATGCAGCGACGAGGCTGAGTTCTACACGGGGCACGCCGTTCCCTACGAAGGGGGACTGACCGCCGTGGGCTGGATTGCCGGCCGATAGCACACGGGGTCGAACCGAGGTCACACCTCTTCGTTCTCCGGCGGGCACGCGCCACCCGGTCATTGGGGATTCAACCCGATCTTCAGGGCAATGTCGGAATAGAAGCGCGCTTCGTTCGGCATGCATTGATACACCGGACCAAGACTACCTGTACCGCCGACCAACGAGGCCTCCCTCTCAAGCTTTGGCAGGCGTCCCTACAGTCACTCCCGCCCATCGCTCGAAATGCTTGATGGTGTTGGCCCAATCCACAGGGCCGTCGCCCTGCGAAATCGCGAAGGCCAGGAAGTTCCGCGTCGCGTTGATCACCCACAGCGGCGCGCCCATGGCCTCGGCCTCCTCTGAACCGAGGCGCACATCCTTGTACATGAGGTCGGTGGTGAAGAGCTTCGGGAAGGTGCGCGGCAGCACGCACTTCGGCACCTTGTGCGTAGTGGCGATGTTGATGCCGCCGCCGGCAGAGAGCACCTCGCACATCTGCTGCGGGTCGAGGCCTGACTTCGTACCGAACACCAGCGCTTCGAAGGTGGCGATGGTGCAGGCGGCGCCCACCATGTTGTTGATCAGCTTCATCGTCTGCCCGGCGCCAGACTCCGCACCCAGGTAGAACACCTTGCCGAGCACCTGGATCAGCGGCTCGGCGATCC
>CAMBSA010000331.1 GCA_945869935.1 Bordetella parapertussis
ATCAGCCCGAGAAGCCCGGTCACGAGTTGTTCGGAAGAAATCGTCGGCTGGAGCACGAGTATCACGCCCGAAAATCCCAGGGCAATCGACAGTGGCAGCTTCCAGTGCGCCCGGTCACGGAATGCGAGTGTACCCAGCACGGCGACCCATATCGGGGAGGTGTATTGCAGGGTGAAGGCGGTGGCCACCGGCAGTTCGGCGATCGTGTAGTAGTAGAAGCCGAGCGCCGCCAGTCCTGCCGCCCCGCGGGTGACATGCAGCCATGGGCGTCCGGTCCGGATTGACACGCCCTGGGCGCGGGCGAGTGCGGCTACGCTGACAATGCCGACGGCGCCGCGCCAGAAAATGATTTCTGCAAGCGAGTGTGCGTCGACCGCGAATTTGACCAGCACCGCCATCGCTGCGAACAGAAAAGCCGCGAGCAACATCCAGAGCGATTGCATCAGCGGAATCCGTCCGGGTGCATCCGCGGCGATGCGGCCTGCGTGTCCGCGGTGCTCAAGGAAGCAGGTCGCCCAGACCTTCCCGCACGTATTCGTGGAAGTGGACCATCCCGTCTTCCATCGGCGACTGATAGGGCCCGGCATCGTTCTCGCCGCGTTCATGGAGAGCACGGCGGCCCCGATCCATCCGGATCGCGATCTCGTCGTCCTCGGCCGCGGTTTCCATGTAGGCCGCCTGTTCCGCCTCGACGAATTCGCGCTCGAACAGCACGATGTCCTCGGGGTAGTAGAACTCGACGATGTTGGTCGTGTGCTGCGGGCCGCGGGGGATCAGCGTGCTCACCACCAGCACATGCGGATACCACTCGATCATCACGTTCGGGTAGAGCGTGAGCCAGATCGCGCCGTGCGGCGGCGACTCTCCGCGGTAGTAGTCGAGCACCGCCTTCTGCCAGCGCTCGTAGGTCTTGCTTCCGGCGCGTGCGAGCTGGTTTTTCACGCCGACGGTCTGCACCGAATAGAGCTTGCCGAATTGCCAGCGAAGGTCATCACAGGCGACGAAATTTCCGAGACCGGGATGGAACGGCTCCACGTGGTAATCCTCGAGGTAGACCTCGATGAAGGTCTTCCAGTTGTAGGCACACTCGTGGATCTCCGTCCGGTCGTACATGTAGCCGGAAAAATCCAGCGCCGGACCGGTCTCCAGGCCTGCGAGTTCGGATGCGATGTCGCGATTGCCGCTGAAAAGCAGCCGGTTCCACGACTGCAGCGGTGTTCGCGCGAGGTTCAGGCAGGGTGTGTCCCTGAAATGGGGCGCGCCGAGAATCTCGCCACGCAGGTCATAGGCCCAGCGGTGCAGCGGGCAGACAATGTTCGGGATATTGCCGCGCCCTTCGAGCATGATCGCCTGGCGGTGCCGGCATATGTTGGAGAGCAGTTCAACACCGCCCGGATTGCGTGCAAGAACCCGTGCGTGATTTTGCGCATGCAGCGTATGGAAGTCCCCGACCTCCGGCACCATGAGTTCGCTGCCGACGTAGTTGGGTCCGGAATCGAAAAGATGTTTCTTCTCGAGTTCGAAAATGCGCTCGTCAAAGTACCACCCCACGGGCAACTGCGTCGCGGTGGGTGCGAGGGTGCCTCTGCTCGGCAAATCGGACATGTCGTCGTGATCTCCTTTACCGTGGAACAAGCCGGTATCGAAGGTGCATTCCGTCGGGGAAAAGGACCGAGGATTCTACCCCCGATCCCATCGGAGTGCCATGAAATTCCGCTTGCGTAACAGGGACTTTGCTCATGAGAGCCTACGATTTGGTCTTTGCTGCCTATTGATCCGGACCAAGCACGTGATTTGACCCGGGCGCCGTCCATAAGCTATTGTCCGGCTTCGTTTTGCCGGTGTTTTTTCGCCGGATTCCTAGAGCAAAGACCCATCGCGCAAAATGCGCGCATCCTGATGCCCAAAGCCGCTAAATCAACCGTTGACGACCCTGAAACTGCTGCAACACCGGCGAACTTCGAAGCGGCCGTCGACGAACTCGAAAAAATCGTCGAGCGCATGGAAGCGGGCGAACTGACCCTCGAAGAATCCCTTTCGGCCCACAAGCGCGGACTGGAACTCGCGCAATACTGCCAGGGCGTACTTGCCAAGGCGCAGCAGCAGGTCAAGGTACTCGAAGACAATGTCCTCAAGAGCTTCAGCGTCGACGCCGACGAGTGACTTTCCGTCGTGGATGGGGAGTGTCCTCGATCGCGTTGAGTCGGCACTGGAACACGCGCTTCCCCGACCCGACGTCGACCCCGCGCGCCTGCATGACGGCATGCGCTATGCCGTGCTCGGGGGCGGAAAGCGCGTCCGGCCGCTGCTGACCTTCGCCGCGGGCGACATCGCGGGCGCGTTGCCTGAACGACTCGAACTCGCGGCCTGCGCGGTCGAGTGCATCCATGCCTACTCACTGGTTCACGACGACATGCCGTGCATGGACGACGATGTCCTGCGACGCGGCAAGCCGACGGTGCATGTCGAATTCGACGAGGCGACGGCCCTTCTTGTGGGCGATGCCCTGCAGACGCTCGCCTTCCAGATGCTGGTGGGCGCGCCGGTGGCCGACGATGCGGAGACGCAGGTCGAAATGGTGCGAATTCTTGCGGTCGCCTCGGGAAGCCGGGGCATGGCGGGCGGACAGGCGATCGATCTGGCCAACGTGGGTGTGATGAGCATCAGCCTGCCCGAGCTCGAAATGATGCATATCCACAAGACGGGTGCGCTTATTCGCGCCGCGGTGGCACTCGGGGCGCGGTGCGCGGGCGGCCTGTCTCCCGCCGACCTCGAACGGCTGGACGGCTATGCAAAGTGCGTCGGACTCGCGTTCCAGGTGGTCGATGACATACTCGATGCAGAAGGCACGACCGCGAGTCTCGGGAAAACCGCCGGCAAGGATGCCGCGCAGAACAAGCCGACCTATGTCACGCTCATGGGCGCGGACCGGGCGAAGGAGCTTGCCGCACAACTTCGCGCCGAAGCGCACGCCGCGATCGCGCCGTTTGGCGCGCGGGGCTTAAGGCTCGCGCAGTTGGCGGATTTCATCGTGCTCAGGAAGTTCTGAGCCATCACGACACCCATAAAGGCCTAAACTACGCGCATGAGTTCGGTCAGTGGAGCATCCGACCTTCCCGGCGGCAGCACGGGACATCCCGACGAAGGGTCGACGGGCGCGCCCAAATACGCGCTGCTCAGGTCGGTCAACGAACCGGCGGATCTGCGCAAGTTCGAGCGCAGGGAACTCAAGCTGCTCGCCGATGAACTTCGCGCCTTCATTGTCGACTCGGTGTCGCAGACCGGCGGGCACCTCTCATCGAACCTCGGCACGGTCGAACTGACGATCGCGCTGCACTACGTGTACAACACGCCCGACGATCGCATCGTCTGGGACGTCGGGCACCAGACTTACCCGCACAAGATACTCACCGGCCGGCGGGAGGGAATGTCCCGGCTGAGGATGTTCGGCGGCATGTCGGGCTTTCCCCGGCGCGCCGAAAGCGGGCACGACACCTTCGGCACCGCGCACTCGAGCACGTCGATCTCGGCGGCACTTGGCATGGCGCAGGCGGCAAAGCTCAAGGGCGAGGACAGACGTGCGATCGCGGTGATCGGCGACGGCGCGATGTCGGCTGGCATGGCCTTCGAGGCGATGAACAACGCCGGCGTGATGGACACCGACCTGCTGGTGATCCTCAACGACAACGACATGTCGATATCGCCTGCGGTGGGCGCTCTCAACCGCTACCTTGCGCGTCTCATGTCCGGGCGTTTCTATGCGGCGGCCAAGAAGGCGGGCGAGCGCGTGCTCGGCACGGTGCCCACCGCACTCGAGTTCG
>CAMBSA010000332.1 GCA_945869935.1 Bordetella parapertussis
GAATTCACGCAATTCGAGTTCGTCGAGGTAGAACAGGTCCTCTTCGCGCGACACCCCGAAGAACAGGTGGACAGGATGCCTCGCCGCCCCGGTCAGGCGCAGCGAATCGAGAATTGACAACACCGGCGCAAGCCCGGTGCCGCCGGCGACAAGCACATGCGGCCTTGCCTCGACTGAGGCGACGAAGCTGCCAAACGGCCCCTCCACCTCGACGACATCACCCGGGCGGCACCGCTCCCTGAGATAGTCCGACAGCACGCCTCCAGGGATATGGCGAACAAGGAACTTCAGGATCGGCAGGTCCTGCGAAGGCGATGCCATCGAAATGCAACGCGAAACCTCCGTGCCGGGGACGTGCAGGCGAACGTACTGCCCCGCCTCGAAGAAAAATCCGCTGCCCTTGGACAGGCGCAACTGCAATTCCGCCACCGAGGCCGAAAGCCATTTCAGCTCGGTCACCTTCGCATCAAGACGAAGCGGCACGGGACCGTCGAGCATCGCGCTCGGATAATCGAACTCCCAGTGCGTTTCGCCTGCGGGAAGCGAAAGGCACGCAAGACGAAGACCCGACTCGAACTCGCCCGGCAGGAGGCAGGATGCGCGACCCACAATTGCACTGACCTCGCCCGAAACAAGACGGCCGACGCAGGTGCCGCAGCTTCCCGAACGGCACTGGTGCAGGAGGTTGATACCGGATTCGAGCGCCGCCGACAAAACGGTGGCTCCGCCCTCCACATCCACGCTTCGCTCTGCGCCGTCAGCGAAGCGCAGTGTCGCCGTCTTGCCCATTCAGGAAACCCGTCGCGTCGGTGATTACTCGGGGGCCTGCTGTATGCCGCGGTTATGGCGCGACACCACCTTGCGCCAACTGGTCAGCACCGAATCGAGCGTGAACAGGACTTCCCTGTCCCAGCCGTCCTTCTCGTAGGATTCCTGCAACGCCTCGCTCGACTCCACATCGGACTGGTTGAAATCGCGCAGCGCGAGCGGCTCGTAGAAATGCTTGTAGCGGTATTCAAAGGCCTTGCGCGACGCCGCGTCGGGGCAGCGGCCGACGATGCAGCGCCAGTACTCGTGGGTCTTGTCGTCGATCGGCACGTACCACTCAAAATGCGCTACGCCGCGCTCGGGAAAGTTCTCCACCATCAGCACCCCGGGGAGATACATCGAGGTGCGACTGCCGGTGAACTTGAAATCGGTGCCGGTGCCCGAAGTCAGGCCGAGCGCCTTGTTCTCGGTGACCGGCACGTACTTGTCGGATCCGTAGAGATTCATGATGCCCTTGGGGCCGTCGCCGTCGAAAATCCGGAACGCCTCCTCCGACACCGGCCGGTAGGCGAGCTGCTGATGGCGCGTGCCGGCGAGCGCCAGCACAATCATGTTGTCGCGGTGTATCAGGCCGTGGCCGGGATCAAAGCCGTTCTCCGTCGCCAGGCGCCAGTTGCAGCGCACGGTCGAGCGGATGCCAAGAATCACGGAATCCTCCTGCATGATGTGCGCGGTGAAAAATTCGTAGTCGGGCGGAACCTGCGCCGGCAGGTCATGCGACAGCGGGGGTATCGGCGAATAGTCCTCGTCACCGACGAAAACGAAGATCATCCCCTTGAATTCCTGGACCGGATACGTTCGCAACCGCACCTTGCCGATCAGTTCATCCTCGGGCGCACCGACGATGGACATCAACTTGCCGTCGTCGAGGTTGTACGAAAAACCGTGATACCAGCAGGTGATCGTCTCGTCGGTGAGGCACATCGGCTTCTGCGACAGTCGCACGCCCCGGTGCACGCATCGATCCTGCAACGCGTAGATCTTTCCCTTGGAACGCCGAAGAACAATCGGCATGCCGCAGATCTTCACGCCCTTGACGTCCTGCTCCGGGAGTTCGTACGAAAACAGAGCCGGATACCAGTGGTTCTTCAACCCCCACTCCGCCTGGAGATAGGGTTGATACATGCGACGGTCATTGCCCTGAACGGTGGTCTTGGTCATGGTTTCCGGTCCCGACAGCTGCTTGTTGAAGAGTTCCCGCTCCCGCCGCGATACACGCATTGCGGCTGCAGGATCGCGCACGAAAAATGCCACCGCGAAGCGCCCCCTGCGGGTCTTCCCGGACGCCCGAAAAACTCCGTACGCCCGATTCCTTGAGGAATTGCATATGGTGGACAATAATGGCATATTTTGCAACACACGCACTCGTTAAACCCGTTGACCGGCCTTCCAGAAAGGCTCCATAAAAAGGGAAACGATGCGATCACGTCCCATCACCACCGGAGGGTAGATTTCCATGAACTGGTTCAAGCGCGGCACCCGCATCGTCCTGTCGATATCGCTGTGCACGCTGTCGGCATATGCCGCCGCGCAGTCCTCCGGCACCTTCAAGATCGGCTCCTTCCTGTCGCTCACCGGCCCGACCGCGTTTCTCGGCGACCCCGAGGAAAAAACGCTGCGCCAGTACATTGAAAAGGCCAACGCCGCGGGCGGCGTCGCAGGCCGCAAGATCGAGCTGGTCGTGTACGACGACGGCGGCGAGGCGAACCGCTCGCGCACGCTCGTCTCGCGCCTGATCGATGAGGACAAGGTGGACATGATCATCGGCGGCAGCCTGTCGGGCGGAAGCATGGCCGTCATCCCGATCATCGAGGAGTCGAAGATTCCCTTCATCTCGCTCGCCAGCGCCATCTCGATCACCGAGCCGGTGCGCAGCTGGGTGTTCAAGACGCCCCTCACCGACCGGATGGTGTGCGAACGCATCTACGAGGAAATGAAGCAGCGCGGCATCCGCAGGATCGGCATGCTCTCGAGTTCAGACGGCTACGGACAGAGCATGCAGAAGGAGTGCCGTGCACAGAACGCGAAGTTCGGCATCGAGTGGGTTGCCGACGAAACTTACGGCCCGCGCGACACCGACATGACCGCGCAGCTCACCAGCATCAGCCGCAAGCCCGGCATCCAGGCGGTGCTCAACACCGGCTTCGGGCAGACGGGCGCGATCGTCACCCGCAACTTCGCCCAGCTCGGCATCAAGGTGCCCCTGTACCAGAGCAGCGGCGTCGCCTCCGACGAATTCCTGAAACTGGCCGGCGCCGCCGCGAACGGCATCCGCTTCGCCGGCTCAAGCCTTGTGGTGGCCGACCAGCTTCCCGCGAACGATCCGGTCAAGCCGGTGCTCAGCGCCTACGTCAAGGAATACACCGATCGCTGGAAGATTCCGGCATCGCTGTTCGGTGGCTACACCTATGACGCCCTGGCGATCGCCCTCGATGCGCTGAAACGAGCCAACTCCACCGACAAGGCGCGCATGCGTGCGGCAATCGAGCAGACGAAAAATCTCGTCGGCACCAGCGGCATCTACAACATGTCACCGCTGGACCATAACGGACTCGCCTACTCGTCCCTGAGCATGATCGAAATCAGCGGCGGCAAGTTCATGCTAGCGAAGTAAACCGGATCACTTGCCGTCCCGCTTCCCTTCCGCTCTGCGCGGGGCGGGAAGCCCGGCGTCATCCTTGCCGTCACGCGCCGAGGTAGGACGCCCGGACCGCCGGGTCCTGCAGCAGCTGCGACGACACCCCCTCGCGTACTATCGTCCCGGTCTCCAGCACATACGCCCGATCCGAGATGTTCAGCGCGCCCCAGGCATTCTGTTCCACGAGCAGGATCGCAAGGCCCTGCTCCTTCAGGCGGGAGATCGCGGAGAAGATCAGCTCCATCAGCAGGGGCGAGATGCCCATGCTCGGCTCATCGAGCATGAGCAGCACCGGATCCGACGCCAGCGCGCGGACGATCGCGAGCATCTGCTGCTGACCGCCCGACAGG
>CAMBSA010000333.1 GCA_945869935.1 Bordetella parapertussis
TGGCAAAGCGTCACGCTTCCATTCATGGCGGATGGCGTCCGCCTGGCGCACCCGTGCAATGTCGATTTCGTAAGAGGTTCTGGACTCAATCTGGCGGCACCCTTGAACAGATGTCACGCAACTCAAGTCGCTAATCCACCAACCTAGCCTTGCATAAAACGGATGCGCGTTCGTCCACAGCAAGGCGAACCGTACGCCGTCCCGGGCCATACTCGATTGCGCGAACTGAATCAAAGCCGAGGCAATTCCCCGCTTCCGATATTCCGGCTTCGTGGAAACCATTCCAACCTGACGCACCACTCTAAACGCATCAATCTGGGTGTCATGGGTTACGAGGACAGAAGCGATCCCTCGTTGTGTCCGGGCAATAAAAAGATTGCCCGGATCCTGGCGCCGGATTAAGGATGGAAATCTTTTCTCAATGGATCCGTGACGATTTCGTGCGCGCAGGAATTCGTCGTCCATCAGAGCGAGTGCGTCATCCATTTCCTCAATCCGGCATCGGTCGCATACTGCGGTAATCAAGGCATTACCATCCGTCAAGAATGCAGGAGGAAATTCGGTGAAGGTCCTCCTCGCGAAGCCACCAACCGCAGGGAATCGACAGGTTTTCCCGATCGAAGATATCAACCCCCTGCAGGTCAGGGACTGTGGTGCCTCGGCTAAAGCAGGTGTATAGGTCGTTCCGAAGGTGGAGGCGCTGGCATGAAACACCTGACGCCGTTAGCTTTTGAACCAGTTTTTCTCGCCTCTCTGCCCTGAACGAGAATGTCCAGTATCCAGACTGGCAGTTCGCCCGCCTGATGAGTTGACGGACACCTGCAATTCCGCGTAATGCGCCTTCGAAGTACTCGCCGTTTGACCGATATTTCTTCAGAACGTCCGCAGCTTCGGCCAGTTGTCGAATGCCCAATGTCGCGCCAATGTTATTGAAGGGGAAATTGAAGCCTGCTAAGGAAATGTCACTTTCAGGATTTAGGTCACCCGTATCCAGTCGGAAAGTTTGCTGATCAATGCCGTATCTTCGAGTTTTCCTCAGCTGGTCATGTTCCCTTTCTGAATGGGTCAGTAACGCAGCGCCTTCGCCGCATGTGATTTGTCTTACAGGACCGAACGAATATGCAGTGTAGTCGGCGTAACTTGCGTTCAACGGTCTTTTATTCAGCATCGCACCGAATGCCTCGGAGGCATCCTCGATCAACGCGATTCCTCGACTTTTTGCAAGGGCGTAAATTTCTTCGATTGCGCCGACGTCACCGGACCAATGACTGAAGATTATTGCCTTGGTAGCGGGTGTGATCGCATCGCGGATGTTCTCGACGCTTGGCATCCCGGTGTCAGGGTCAACATCACACCAGACGGGTTGTGCGAAGAGATTCGCGATGGGGCTGCTTGTCGCGAGGCACACCATGGGCGAGAGAACAACATGATCGCCCGGTCGAATGCCAGCGTTGTAAAGCGCCAGCGTAATTGCGCCGGAAATATCGCTGACGGCGCAGACCCTCTTGTTTTCAACGAAGTCGCCAAGGCGCCGTTCAAACTCATCAACCAAGGCGCCTTGCGCGATGTATCCGCTAGAAAGAGTTTCGCCTATGGATAGATCGATATCTCGCGGAATTCGAGGGGTGAACAGCGGAATCTTCTTCTGCATGGTCACCAGCCTTCCTTCAGCAACGCGGCGATGTATTCTCTATCGTCTGGAGAGACCCACCAGCCGCAGGGAATGTGAAGCATCCGCGAATAAAAGTAATCCAGGCCCGGCAGTTCGCGTTTGCTCGTCGAAAAGATGCTGTGACGGTCATTTCGCTTGTGGGCAAGTGAGTTGCCTACTCCACGGGAAGTGAGCATCTTCGAAAGATCGTCTCGACGTTCGGCGAGAATAGTATAGAACCAGTACGATGAACTTGATCGTTTCGGAATTCTCAGTAACTGTAGACCTGAAACTCCCTTTAGATTTTCGTCAAACCATTTTCCATTGTCGGCGTGTCGTGAAATTATCGTGGGTACATGGCGCAGTTGAATTTCGCCAATAGTCGCGTTGACGTTGTTCATATGATATTTCCACCCGATTCCAGATACGTCCAGCTCAGTTCGCTGGGCGCTTCGGTCCATACCGAACCAGCGAAATCGACGTCCTCTGGCCAGATCATCGGGATTCCGGCAGACCAACATTCCTCCATCCACCGTCGTCATGTGCTTGATAGCCTGAAGCGAATACATGATGTATTCGGAGTGAGCACCGATCATTTCACCGTCATAGACCGCACCGAGTGCGTGTGCTGCGTCTTCAATCACTGGGATTCCGGCGTTTAGAGCGATTTTCCGCAGGTTGGCAAGATCTACGGGAATACCTCCGTAGTGCACAGCCATAATGGCTTTCGTTCGGACACTTGCAAGGAGCGCAACGGAATTGGGGTCAATATTGCCTGTATAGGGGTCAATATCGGCCCAGACTGGTTTGGCTCCTGATTGAAGAATCGCGAGGTTTGTGGGCTCGGCGGTCATCGGAGTTGAGATCACCTCGTCGCCTCGTTGTACTCCTGCAAGGTGCAGCGCGGTATGCAGAGCCGCGGTTCCGGAGTAAAACGAAAGAACATTTTCCTGTCCTATGAATCGCCCGAAGGACCTTTCAAAGGTAGCAACGGCTGCGCCTTCCGAGATCTGGCCACTGTATAGCACCGACTCCAGCTCAGGAAGAAGCTCGTCGCGCGGTGCCATATGCACCTTAAACAAGGGAATGGAACGATTGCCGGATTCGTCGGGCACGCGCAGCTCCTACATAATTTGGATTAGCGTACTAACACCAGACAGCATTTTACTTGGACATGAAATTCCCGACATGTTAGTAATTCACGTTGTTGGCTCTATCGCATTGTCAAACAATGTGGAAGATGCGCATACTTGGCGCCCATGGACATTCTCACTGCAAATCAGCTTTCTGAAGACGCAAAGAGAGCACTTGTGGCAAGGGAGAACGCCGTCGCACGCGAATTGGCCGACCGCATTCTGATTTATCACCCGGAGCACGGCCATGCCCTTCAGGTTCGTGCAACGCTTGCGTTACGCTCAGAAAGCTTCGAAGAGGCGCTTGACGCATCCTCACGCGCGTTGAGAAGTATGCCCTCGGATCCCGGCGTGATAAATATTGCCGCCTCTGCCATGCGACGATTGCATCGCTTCGAAGAAGCGGAGATTCTCTTGAGAGAGGCGCTACGGGTGGCACCTCATCTCGCGGAGACACACCTCAATTTGGCTTTGACATTGATGGATATTGGCAGTCATGCGAAAGCGGAAACATACTTTCGTAACGTAATCTCATTGCGAAAGGATTCTGAGAGAGCTTTCTATTATCTAGGTCGCATTGCATCCGAAAATTATCGCTTTGCGGAGGCCGTTTCTCCATTACGAAGCGCGCTGACAATCTCGCCAACGAATCTAGATGCGCGCGGATTGTTGATCGAAGCGTTGTTGGGGTGCGGACTTACAGAGGAAGCGCTAGCCGAGGTCGATTTTGAACTGAGGGCAGGGAGAGCGGACTCGCGGATTCTCGCGCTTACTGGGCGAATCTATTTTGAATTGGCGAGGGGCGAGCAGGCGCTCTTTCAGTGTTTTGAGAAGAGCAAGACGGGGTTTTCGTTGCACGATTCGACCGGGGTATTGTTGCCTCAGTCAGCGAAGCTTGGACTCATCGACCTATGGTGTAACCGCAATGAAGCCCGATATTTGCGCGTTGCACGGGCTCAGTGGCTGAATTTCGGGAAGCCCACTGTGTACCCTCCGGTGGACGCGGATGCCTTCGAGGTTCCAAGGCCGTTC
>CAMBSA010000334.1 GCA_945869935.1 Bordetella parapertussis
CCTGCGTGGTGTCGATCAACCGCTTCACCTTCGATTCGCAGGCCGAGATCGACCTGCTGAAATCGAAGATGGGCTCACTCGGCGTGCCGGTGGTGCTGGCGACGCACTGGGGCGACGGCGGCAAGGGCGCGGCCGAGGTGGCAAAGCTTGTTGTCGATATCTGCGAGAAGCCCTCCAAACCGACCTTCGTCTATGAAGACGCGGACACGCTGTGGGACAAGGTCAACAAGATCGCGAAGAAGGTCTACCGCGCCTCCGAGGTGACGGCGGACGCCAAGGTGCGCGGCCAGATCAGGAAGCTTCAGGAAGAGGGCTACGGGCACTACCCGGTGTGCGTGGCGAAAACGCAGATGTCCTTCTCCACGGACGCGGCATCGCGCGGCGCGCCGTCGAACCATTCGATCAACATCCGCGAGGTGCGTCTGTCCGCGGGCGCGGAGTTCGTGGTCATGGTCTGCGGCGACATCATGACCATGCCCGGGCTGCCCAAGGTACCGTCCGCGAACCGCATCGACCTCGTGAACGGCAAGGTCGTCGGGCTGTTCTAGGGCCGCCTTCGCAGGCGAAGGTTGAGCATCTCGACGCCCACGGAGAAGGCCATGGCAAAGTAGATGTAGCCCTTCGGCACATGGTAGTCCAGGCCGTCGGCCACCAGTGCCGTGCCGATCATGATCAGGAATGCGAGTGCCAGCATCTTCACCGTGGGATGGCGCGAAACGAAGCGGCCGATCGGCCCGGCGGCCACCATCATCAGCGCGACCGACGCAATCACTGCGGCGATCATGATCCGGACGTCGTCCACCATGCCCACCGCGGTGATGATCGAATCCAGCGAAAACACAAGGTCCACCACCATGATCTGCGCGATCACCGCGGCAAAGGTGGCGCCGGCTGCGGCGTTGGCGTCGCCCTCCACGCCTTCGAGCAGGTGGTGGATCTCCTTGGTCGCTTTCACCAGCAGGAAGAGCCCGCCTGCGATCAGGATCAGGTCGCGCCCGGAAATCTCGTTTCCGGCGATGGTGACGATCGGCGCCGTCAGCCCGACTATCCAGGACAGCACCAGCAGCAGGCCGATGCGCATGAACATCGCCATGAACAGGCCGATTCGCCGGGCACGTTCGCGCTGCGCGGCAGGCAAGCGGTCGACCAGGATCGAGATGAAGATGATGTTGTCGATCCCGAGCACGAGCTCAAGCGCAGTCAGGGTAGCAAAGGCAATCCAGGCTTCGGGGGAGGAGAGCAGTTCAATCATGGGAAACGGCGCCTTTCAGGGATGACAAAGAACCAGTTCTGTACGTAAATTGACCGCTTTCACGCACCGGTACTGGGCTTTCATAATAAATGTTCAACTTTCCTTCTTGTCGACCGCTATCCGGCCGGTCTCAGGTCGGTGGCACGCGCTTTCAGTCCGGCATCCGCGCGCATCCTGAACTTGGCCACCCGGTGTGTCGGAGTGTGCGGCAGATCCGTCTCGATCGCCACATAGCGAGGCACCTTGATCGGCGCGAGGTGTTTTGCGCACCACTCGGCGATGCCGCGCGGGGTGAGCGAGGCGCCCGGTTTCAGCACCACCGCGATCAGGATTTCGTCCTCGCCCAGATCATCGGGCACCGCGATCGCGGCGGCCTCCAGCACCTCGGGATGGTTCGACACCACACGGTCCAGCTCCGCGCCGGAAATGTTCTCGCCGCGCTTGCGGATGATGTCCTTCTTGCGCGCGACGAACCAGAAATAGCCGTCGGCATCGCGCCGGCCGAGGTCGCCGGTGAGGAACCAGCCGTCGCGAAAGGATGCCTTCGTCTGTTCTTCGTCCCGGAAATAGCCGAGCATAACGATCGGCGTGCGCACGATGAGTTCGCCGGTCTCGCCGTCGGGCAGGTCGCGGCCCTCGTCGTCCACCACGCGCATTTCGGCCAAGCGTATGTCGGGGTCGGGGTGCAGACTGGGCTTGCCCATGCTGCCGACCTTGCGCAGCCCGTCGAACGGATTGCTGAGCACCCCGGGGATCTCCGACATCGCGTAGCCCTCGATCAGGTGGGGTACGCCGAATTCGTTCTGGAACACGTCGTACATCTCCTGCGTCAGCGGCGCGCCGTAGATCTTGCGCAGGGTGTGGCCGGGCACGAATTCGTCGCGCGGTCGGCGCATCAGGATTGCAGTGACCGCGGCGATGGTGTTCACCAGTGTCGCGCGGGTCTCGGTCACCGATTTCCAGAAGTTCGAAGCGGAGAATTTCGGCACCGGACTGATCGTCGCGCCCGCGGCCAGCGCTCCCATCAGTGAGTAGCACAGGGCATTGACATGGAACATCGGCAGGACCGCCATCAGGCGCTCGTCCGGCTGGATGTGCATGCGCCCGACAAAGCCTTCGCCCGCCATGACCACGCTGCGCTGCGCGTGCATCACGCCCTTGGGGAAGCCGGTGGTGCCCGAGGTGTAGATGAAAAGGCACGGCGTCCCGGGTTCGCCGGCCTCCGGCGGCGGCAACTCGGAGGCCTTGGCGATCTCCTCCCCGAAGACGGGGCCGGGTTCCTTGCCTGTCCGTTCGTTCAGCATCAGCCAGGGCGCCGGCTCCGTGCCGGCACAGGCGGCGCGAAGGGTGGCGAGCGTGGCGGGCGAGCCGACCGCGCCAGACACCTGCGCATGCGAAAGCACGAACTTTGCTTCGTCCAGGCCGTAGTCCGGATTCACCGGCACCATCACCGCGCCCAGCCGCGCGAGCGCGTAGAGCAGCAGCACCGTGGACGGATGGTTCTGGCTCATCACGCCGACGCGGTCGCCCGCGCGCACGCCGCGTGCCGCCAGCATGCTTGCCGCGCGCGAGGCTTGCGCAAGCACCTCGCGATAGCTGAGCGACACGCCGCCAAAGACGATGAATTCCTTCTCCGGCACCGCCGCGGCCCGGCTCTCGAGCATCGACCAGAGCGTGCCGCGATGCGGCGGGTAGAGGCGGAGGACGTCTAGCGGGCTGAGGTATCGGGTCACGTCGCGGCTTTCTCGCTATTTTTTCTTCTTCGCCGCCTTGCGTTTCGCGTGCTGACTGAATTTCCCGCGCGTGTGCGCGCTCGCCTCGTCCTCGACGCGGTGCCAGATCTCCATCGCCATCGGGTTGCGGCTTTCCTCAAGGATATGACCGACCAGTCCGACCGCGCGAGAAATCACGCCCAGGCCGCGAATGACGGTCAGCGGCAGGCCCATTTCGCAGCAGATCGCCGCCTTGGCTCCGGTCGCGTTCAGCGGGAGCACCTTGCCGTACACCTTCTCGGCGCGTTTTTGCACCAACTTCACCAACTGCACGTATTTGCCGGAAAAGCCGTTGGCGCGGGCGATCGCGATCAACCGGGTGCTGCGCGGATCCACCGGCTTGTGAATCGGGTGCCCGATTCCGGGGATGATGCGTCCCGCCTTGTGGAATCCGTCCACGATTTTAGCGGCAAGCTGCGGCAGCGAAACTTCCGCCTTCGGGTCGGGAAGCGCGCCCTTGAGCATTTTCGATGCGCCTTCGGTGGTTCCGACGAACACCGTGCCCAGCCCGAGCAGCCCAGCCGCCACTGCCGACTGCAGGGACTCCGGCGCGCCGGCCCAGGTCATGCGGGTGGCGATTGCCGAAGGGACTATGCCGTGTTCCACCGAACTCACCAGGATCGCGTTGAACATCCGCGATTCCTTCTCGTTCGGCAGCCGGCCGGTGATCTCGAGGAAGGACATGTCGCCCAGGTCCACCTTGCCGATCAGGTCGCGGACGAGGTCGTAGCCGAGCACGCCGATCTTGTCGTGCGTGCTCCAGCCGATATCCGAGCG
>CAMBSA010000335.1 GCA_945869935.1 Bordetella parapertussis
AGCCCATCCACCGTCATCGGGAACATGCGCTCGTTCATGATCTCGCGGATGATGCCGATCGACTGGCGGTAGGGCCAGACTTCCTCCGGCTCGGGGTTGAGCCATACCGCCTTCGGATAGACCGACAGCATGCGTTGCATCCAGACCGACCCGGCCTCTTCGTTCGTGTACTCGACCGAACCGTCCGGCTGGACGATTTCGTAGGGGCTCATCGTCGCATCGCCCACGAACACCAGCTTGTAGTCGTGGCCGTACTTGTGCATCACATCCCAGGTACGGGTGCGCTCGGCATGGCGCCTGTGGTTGTCCTTCCACACATAGTCGTAGAGGCAGTTGTGGAAGTAGAAGTATTCGAGGTGCTTGAATTCGGTCTTGGCCGCCGAGAACAGTTCTTCGCAGACGCGGATGTGATCGTCCATCGTGCCGCCCACGTCCAGGAACAGCAGCACCTTCACCGCGTTGTGTCGTTCCGGGCGCATCGCAATATCGAGGTAACCGGCGTTCTTCGCAGTGCGGTTGATGGTGGTGTCGAGGTCGAGTTCCTCGGGCGAGCCCTGACGCGCAAATCGGCGAAGTCGACGCAGTGCCACCTTGATGTTGCGCGTGCCGAGCTCGACGCCGGTGTCGTAGTTGCGGTATTCGCGCTTGTCCCAGACCTTCACCGCGCGGCGGTGGCGCGACTTGTCCTGACCGATGCGCACGCCCTCGGGGTTGTAGCCGTGCGCGCCGAACGGCGAGGTGCCGGCGGTGCCTATCATGCGATTGCCGCCCTGGTGGCGTTCCTTCTGCTCGGCAAGGCGCTCCTTCAGGGTCTCCATCAGCTTTTCCCAGCCGCCCAGGGATTCGATCAGCGCCTTTTCCTCCGGCGTGAGCTTGAGCTCGGCCTGCTTCATGAGCCATTCCAGCGGAATGTCGGGCGTGGCGCCCATGATGCTTTCCACGCCCTTGAAGAATTCCCCGAAGGCGCGGTCGAACTTGTCGAAGTTGGCTTCGTCCTTCACCAGCGCGGTGCGGGCAAAGACGTAGAACTCGTCCACCGAGGGCGAAATCACACCCGCCTTGAGGCCTTCGATCAGGGTGAGGTATTCCTTGATCGAGACCGGAATCTTGTGGTCCTTGAGCTTGAGGAAAAAGCCGGCGAGCACGGTTCGGGTCTCCTGCGAGGGCTAGTGTGTGGGCACTGCGCCGGCGATTTCGACGCGATTGCGGCCGGCGGTCTTGGCGCGGTAGAGCGCCTCGTCGGCCGCGCGCAGCAATTGCGCAGGCAGCGTGCCCTGATCCGGGTAGGCGGCGACACCTACCGAAAGCGTGGTGTGCAGCGTGAATTCGCCGAATCGCACGCCTGCTCTGCCGAAGCGCTCGCGCCAGCCGTCGGCGCGCTCGGCGGCGGCGGAAAGCGCCATGTTGGGCAGGACCAGCACGAATTCCTCGCCGCCCCAGCGGCAGGCGATGTCGCTCGAGCGCACCTGCTCAGAGAGCATTGCGGAGACGTAGCGCAGCACCGCATCGCCCGCCTGGTGGCCGTAGGTGTCGTTGAGCTGCTTGAAATTGTCCAGGTCGATCAGCGCGAGGCTGACCGGATGGCCTTCGCGCTGCGCGCGAGCGAGCTCGCGCTCGAGCGCGTCGTCGAGATACCTCCGGTTGTACAGGCCGGTGAGCCCGTCGTGGATCGCGAGTTCCTCCAGCTGGGACTGCAGGGTGCGGATCTCGCTGAGTTGCTCGGTCATTTCCTGGTTGGTCTCGCGCAGCTTCGCCTCGATATCCGTCCGCTTGGTGATTTCCGCCTGCAGTACGCGATTGGCACGAACCTGCCGGAAGGCGAACACTCCCGCGATCAGGAGTGCCACCCCGGCGGCCGCCACCCCGCGATGCAGCCAGGCGAGATCCGGCCGCGGGTCGGGATCGAAGATGAACCCGTCGAGCGAATACTCCTTGGGCAGCATGCCGAGTTCGGCATACACGCCGGCGATGTGTTGCCAGCGTCCGGGGTTGATGTGGCCGATCTCGATCAGCTCCGGCTGCATCAGCCGGCGCATTTCGGCGGCTTCGAACAGAAGGTGCTCGCGGCTGTGGCGGCGGCTGTAGCGCTCGAGGATGAATTCCACGGTCTCCTCGGTGTGGTCCATCGCGAACTGCCAGCCTTTGAGCGTCGCGGCGAGAAAGGCTTTCACCCGCGCGGGATCCCGCTTCAGGACGGTCTCGGTCGTAAACAGGGTATCGGCGTAGAAGTCCACGCCGCTGCTGCGCGGCGAGAGCGCGGCGAAGGGCAGACCCGCCTTGCGCAGGATGAAGGGTTCGTCGGTGGAGTAGCCCGATATCGCATCGATCCGTCCCTTGATCAGGTCCTGAGGGTCAAAACTGTGGGGAACGGTGCGGATGCGGTCGATCGGCACGCCTTCGCGTCGCAGGAAGGCGTGGAGCTCGGTTTCGTGCGGCATGATCATCAGCTTGCGACCTGCAAGCGAATGCACCGTGTCGCCGACATCCTTTCTCACCAGCAGGACCAGCGGCGAATGCTGCATGATCGTGGCCAGTGCGATCACACGGTCTCCACGTGCGCGCCGCAACGCGAGTTCGGAGGCGCCAACACCGAACTCTGCAAAACCGGAAAGCACCGCATCGATCGGATCGCTGCCTTCGCTCGCCTCGGTGAGCCGGACCTCGAGCCCCGCGCCCCGGTAGTAGCCCTGCTCGATCGCAGCGTAGAAGCCGGCGAACTGGAACTGGTGCTTCCAGTTCAACTGCACGTTGACGCGTGCGGAGGGCGCCGTGGCATTGGCCGCGTGTGCGTTCGCCCCGGTTCCGAGCAGGGCGCAGGCAAGGGCAACCCCGGCGAAAACGCACAGGCGCATCGACGAACTACCTCGCCTGCCTCGACATGAACACCAGCCGCTCGAACAGATGCACGTCCTGTTCATTCTTGAGTAAGGCGCCGTGCAGCGGCGGGATGATGTTCTTGCGGTCCTTGGAGCGCAGCGATTCGGGCGAGATGTCTTCGGCGAGCAGCAGCTTCAGCCAGTCGAGGAGTTCGGAGGTGGAGGGCTTTTTCTTCAGGCCGGGAACGTCGCGGACTTCGAAGAACACCTCGAGCGCATCGCGCAGCAGCGTCTTCTTGATGCCGGGGAAATGCACATCGACGATCTTTTCCATCGTTTCCTTTTCGGGGAAGCGGATGTAGTGGAAAAAGCAGCGGCGAAGAAAAGCGTCGGGCAATTCCTTCTCGTTGTTCGAGGTGATGAACACGATCGGGCGCTGTCTGGCGCGCACGAGTTCGCGCGTCTCGTAGACGTAGAACTCCATCCGGTCGAGTTCGCGCAGCAGGTCGTTCGGGAACTCGATGTCGGCCTTGTCGATCTCGTCGATCAGCAGCACCACCGGTTCCTCCGCGGTGAAAGCCTGCCACAGCATGCCGCGGACGATGTAGTTCGAGATGTCCTGCACCTTCGGGTCGCCGAGCTGCGAATCGCGCAGCCGCGATACCGCGTCGTATTCGTACAGGCCCTGCTGCGCTTTGGTGGTCGACTTGATATGCCATTCGAGCAAGGGCATGCCGAGCGAAGTCGCGACCTCTTCTGCGAGCTTGGTCTTGCCGGTGCCGGGCTCGCCCTTGATCAGCAGCGGGCGGGCGAGGGTGATCGCCGCGTTCACCGCGAGCGTGAGATCGTCGGTGGCGACGTAGGTGTCGGAGCCTTTGAATCGCATGGGAATGTCCGGAATGAAGTCGGCACGATTATACGGGGCTTGCCCCGGGAGGCCGCGGGGGCAAGAATCGGCAAATGCGATATCAAACGCGGCGGCTC
>CAMBSA010000336.1 GCA_945869935.1 Bordetella parapertussis
CCGACGGCACCTACGGCCTGATCGGGCGCACGCCGGATCACGTCGCCGGGATGGTGACCGGACTTGCGATGAAACCCGAGGTGCTGGAGGAACTTGGCGCAGGGCGTGGCCGGAACCTGATGGCCTATTACGAGTACGCGAGAAAAAACGATATCTATCTCGCGTTTGCGTGCGTGCCGCCCACCGGCATCCGCAGCCCGGACATGTTCCCCGGCCAGGAGCGCAAGGACCCGACGCTTCGGGTGGTGGATGAAGACGCCGACGGCGTAACCGTCTCGGGCATGAAGATGCTCGCCACCGGCGCGGTGTTTGCCGATGAAGTGTGGATCGGCAACCTGATTCCGCTGGATGAAAAATACAAGAAGGAAGGCATCACCTGCGCGGTACCGATGAACGCCCCTGGCGTGTCGCTCTGGGCGCGCCAGTCCTACGAGCAGCCGGTGCGCAACGAGGCCGACTATCCGCTGTCGTACCGCTTTGATGAGACCGACAGCGTGCTCGTCTGCGACCGGGTGAAGGTGCCCTGGGAGCGCGTGTTCCTGCACGACAACGGTGCGATGTCCCGCACCATCTACATCAAGACGCCGGCCAACTGCTACGCGAACCACCAGTCCAATGTGCGCTTCTGGGCCAAGATGGGTCTGGTGGTGGGTTTGGCCAGCCGCATTTGCCAGGCCAACGGCGTGGACAGGATTCCCGGCGTGCGCGAAACGCTTGGCCGGCTTGCCGCGCTCGAGGCGACGATCGGCGGGCTGGTGCAAGGGCAGATAGAGGCCTGGGAGGCGTTTCCGGAAGGCTGGGCCTGCTACAACCGCCGCCACATGTACGCCGCGCTCAACTGGTGCCAGGAGCACCACACCGAAATTATCGACACCCTGCGCACACTCGTGGGCGGCGCCGCGCTGCAGATGCCGGCGAGCATCGACGTGCTTGCCGACCCGGCGCTGCGCGAGCGATTCGGCGACTGGTGGGCAACACCGTCGATGGAGGCGCTCAAGCGCATGAAACTCTACAAGCTGGTGTGGGACCTGATCGGCTCGGAGTTCGCCGGCCGGCACATGCTGTACGAGAAGTTCTACGCGGGCAACTCGATCATCGTGCGCAACCAGAGCGACCGGGAAGCGCCCTGGGACCGCTTTCACGGCATCGTCGATGATCTGCTCGAAGACATAGAAGTCCCGGATTACGGCGCAGCGGAACCGGGGCACTGAAACCCATGAAGACTGACCAATTCGATCCGTCGCAGTACGTCCAGGACCACGCGTCCGAGGGCGAATTCCTCGTGCATCGCGATGTGTTCCGCGATCCGGAGATCTTCGATCTCGAGATGAAGAACATTTTCGAGTCGAGCTGGGTGTTCCTCGGTCTCACTTCGCAGCTGAAAAAGCCGAATGACTTTTTCACTGCCTGGATCGGACGCCAGCCGGTGATCGTGTCGCGCGACGCCACCGGAAAGATCCATTGCCTGCTGAACACCTGCCGGCACCGCGGCGCGATCGTGGCGCACACCCGCCAAGGCAACGAGCGGCACCATATTTGCCAGTACCACGGCTGGGCGTACGACAGCGCCGGCAAGTGCGTGAGCGTCAAGGACGAAGCCGATGCGCTCTATGCGGAAGGTTTCAGTGCCGAGTCGCACGATCTTGTCGCCGTACCGCGACTTGCCGAGTATCGCGGCCTGCTGTTTGCGAGCCTGGTCGACGATGTGGTGCCTATCGAAGAACATCTCGGCGGGGCGAAGGCGTTCATCGATCTCGTGGTGGACCAGGGTCGTGACGGTGTCGAACTCCTTCCCGGCACCGGGACCTACACCTTCCGTGCCAACTGGAAACTGCAGATCGAGAACTGCGTCGACGGCTATCACCTCACCTCCACGCACCCGAGTTTCATGAAAATCGTGGAGCGCCGGAAGCTGGGCGAATCCCGCACGCCGCTTCGAAACATCGATTTCAATCTCTACGGTTCGCTGTCGGTCGTGAGCGGCGGTTTCACGTTTCCTTACGGGCACGCGGTGCTCTGGTCGGGAAATCCGGCCCCGGAGACGCGGCCGATCTTCCCCGCGATCGAAGAGGTGCGCAGCCGCGTCGGGGACGTGCGCGCCCGCTGGATGCTCAAGGCGCGCAACCTCACCCTGTTCCCGAACGTTCAGTTCGCAGAAAGCGCCTCGCTGCAGATGCGCGTGATCCGGCCGATCGCCCCCGATCTGACCGAGATGACCATTCATTGCATCGCGCCGGTGGGCGAGGCGCCCGCGGTGCGAGCCAACCGGATCCGGCTGTACGAAGATTTCTTCAACAGCACCGGGCTTGCCACGCCCGATGATTCGCAGACCTACGAGGACTGCCAGACCGGGTTTCGCGCCCTGTCGGTCAATCGGATGCAGGGGTACCACCGCGGCATGAAATCGGTCCAGTCCGGCGCCGATGACTACGCGCGTGAACTTGGCATCGAGCCCGCCACCAGCCAGAACGGGCCGTTCGCGATCCAGGACGAAACCCTGTTTCACGCCTGTTACCGGGAATGGCTGCGGCTGATGAACAAGGCGCAACGGGTGGGCGGGAGTGCACCATGAGGCTCATGGAACCCGAACAGATGCAACGCGTCGCCACCGCAAGCGAGTTGTTGTATCGCGAAGCGGCCTGCCTTGATGAACGGCGCTGGAATGACTGGCTCGGGCTGTACACGGCAGAGTGCGTCTATTGGGTTCCCGCATGGAAGAGCGAAGACTGTCCCACGGAAGACCCGCAGAGCGAGACCTCGCTCATCTACTACGACTCGAAATCCGGACTTGAAGACCGGGTGTGGCGTGTGACGGCGGGAACATCGTCCGCGTCCCGGCTGTTGCCGCGAACCCAGCATCAGATCACCAACGTGCGCGTGGCCGTGTCCGAAGACGCGACTGCACGGCTCGAGGTGCAATATCAGTGGTGCGTGAACCAGTACGAGCACAAACTTCATGCAGCGCAGGTGTTTTTCGGGCGCGCCGAGGCGACCCTGGTGGAGCAGGGCGGTGAATGGCGTATTGCGCGGAAAAAGACCCTGCTGCTCAATGATTACATTCCGACCAAACTGGATTTCTACAGTTTTTGACCTCCATAAGACCGGGACAGCGGCTGCGATAGCCAAGGAGAACGCAATGAACAACGACATACCCAACCTGCCGAACATCCGCAAGGAAACGGTGAGCGAAGCCGAATGGCGGGCCCGCGTGGATCTGGCGGCTCTGTACCGCCTTGTCGATAATTACGGCTGGATCAGCCTCAACTACAACCATATCGGGATGCGGGTACCGGACCAGCCGGACCATTTCCTCATCAAGGTGCACAGCCTCATGTATCACGAGGTCTGTGCCTCCAACCTTGTGAAGCTGCGCCTCGATGGAAAGCAGGCGGTGTGGTCGGAAAACGTGAATGCCGCTGGTTTCACCATTCACAGCGCCGCGCTCAGCGCGCGGCCGGACATCAATTGCACGATTCACATTCACACGATTGCGGGCGCCGCGGTGTCGGCCCACCCCAAGGGACTGCTTCCGCTGGAACAGAACGGGATGCGTTTCTACAACCGCATCTCGTATCACGAGTACGAGGGCATCGCGAGCCGGATGGACGAGGCGGCGCGGATCGCACGCGATCTCGGTCCGACGAACAAGGCGATGATTCTTCGCAACCACGGCTTGCTCACCTGCGGTGCTACTCCGGCCGAGGCGATGACCGTCACCCGCCATCTGGTGGAAGCCTGTGAAATCCAGATGACGCTCGAAGCGGCAGGCGCGGGCTTTCGCATTCCGTC
>CAMBSA010000337.1 GCA_945869935.1 Bordetella parapertussis
CGGAACACGGTGCAGTTCGCGGAGCGCGCCGCGACGAACGCAAGGGAAGGGAAACCCCGATGAGTGGACCTCTGATCGAATCGCTCGCCGGCATCGTCGGCTCGGCCAACGTGCTGACCGGCGAGGACATGCAGGCCTATGCGGTGGACTGGCGCCGTCGTTATTTCGGCAAGCCGCTCGCGGTGGTGCGTCCGGGCACGGCGCAGGAAGTGGCGGCGGTGGTGCGCGCCTGCGCCGGGGCGATGGTCGCGGTGGTGCCGCAGGGCGGCAACACCGGCCTGTGCGGCGGCGCCACGCCGGATGCGAGCGGCGCGCAAGTGGTGCTTTCGCTCTCGCGCATGAACCGCGTTCGCGCGGTGGACACGCTCAACAACACCATGACGGTCGAGGCAGGTTGCATTCTGCAGAAACTGCAGGAGACCGCGGCCGAGGCCGTCCGCCTGTTTCCGCTCAGCCTCGCGGCGCAGGGCACAGCCCAGATTGGCGGCAATCTCTCCACCAATGCGGGCGGCACCGGGGTGCTGCGCTACGGCAACACCCGGGATCTCGTGCTCGGGCTGGAAGTGGTGCTGCCCGACGGCGAACTCTGGGACGGCCTTCGCGGACTGCGCAAGGACAACACCGGCTACGACCTGAAGCATCTGTTCATCGGCGCCGAGGGCACGCTTGGCGTGATCACAGCCGCGGTGCTGAAACTGTTTCCGCTGCCCCGCGCGCGGCTTACCGCGCTCGCCGCGCTCGCCACGCAGCGTGATGCGCTCGCGCTGTTCGATGCGGCGCGCGAGCAACTCGGCGAGCGGCTCACCGGGTTCGAGATGTTCTCGGACCTGTGCCTCTCGCTCGTGTTGCGGCATATTCCGGGCACCGCCTCGCCGTTTCGCGAAAGCCATCCCCACTACGCGCTGATCGAGGTGTCGGACATGCACTCCGAACAAAGCGCGCGCGAGGGGCTGGAGACCCTGCTCGGCGGCGCGCTCGAGGATGGTCAGGTGATCGACGCGTCGATCGCGCAGAGCCTCGCGCAGGTGAAGGGCATGTGGGCGCTGCGCGAATTCGTGTCGGAAGCGCAGGCAAAGGAAGGGCCGAACGTCAAGCACGACGTGTCGCTGCCGATCTCGCGCATCGCGGAATTCATCGACGCGACCGATGCGGAAATCGCGCGCGCCTACCCCGGTGTCCGCATGGTGGTGTTCGGCCATCTCGGCGACGGCAACCTGCACTACAACGTGTCCCCGCCCGAGGGCGTGGCGCACGAGGAGTTCGTGAAAAACGGTCCGGCGCTCAACCGGATCGTCCATGACAGCGTGTCGCGCTTCAACGGTTCGATCTCGGCCGAGCACGGCCTCGGCCAGTACAAGAACGTGGAACTTCGCCGCTACAAGTCGGCGCTGGAACTGGGACTGATGCGCAAGGTGAAAGCGGCGCTCGACCCGCAGGGCATCATGAATCCGGGCAAGGTCCTGTAGTACTGTCTGTACCATTTTTATACGTGAATCGACCGCTTTCACGCGCCGGCTGGACCTGTTTCATGAAAATGTTCAACTTTTATCGTGGTATCCGGGAGAAAACCCGGAGCGGCTGCCAATGCGGTCGGAGGTGAAAAGCGGTGGTGAACCGTCTGCCTGCTGGACAAGCCCCGCAGCCGTACGCTAGAGTTCGACCCGTTTCACCCATCAATCACCCGAAGATCCGCTCGTGCTGAACGCATTCGACAACCGGAAAGGCTGGAACCGCTGGCGCTCCTGGCGCCGGTAGGGATTCGCTTGTTCCGCGTGCGCGGCTCCAAGGGCTGCGCACAAGTCAAAAAATCTGGTCGAATGTCGTGGAGCACCGATGAACGCAGCAGGGTCTTTGCGGTTCGCCCCCCAGATGCATGTGCCGTGTCCCCGAGCAAGCCGGGCGCGTGCGTCGATGTGTTTCCGTTCCGATCCGACTCCGCCTGCTGACCGGCGATGGCGCCGCTCGCGCCCGCCCGACACGATGCAGACAAAAAATCACAGAGGGAAGCTTTGATCAGGTCCCGATTGTGCAACGAACCGAACAGAGCTTCCCTCTCGAGTGGGGGATATACAAGGGGGCGGTGCCCCCTTGTTCAGGTATTCCAAAGCAGAGATCACGGAATTCACAGAATTCACAGGATACGGAGGAGCAGGAACATGAACGCAACCGAAGCCATACAACGCACCGTCGAGCACCGCGAGATTTTCCACGACGAGATGCTCGACCTGATGCGCCAGATCATGAGCGGCGGCTTGTCGCCGGTGCAGATTGCGGCCGTCATGATGGGATTGCGGGTGAAGAAGGAAACGGTGGGCGAGATCACCGCCGCCGCGCAGGTGATGCGCGAATTCGCGGTGAAGGTTACGGTGAAGGACACCGCCCACCTCGTGGACGTGGTGGGCACCGGCGGCGATTCGACCCACACCTTCAATATCTCCACCGCCGCGGCCTTCGTTACTGCCGCCGCCGGTGCGCGCGTGGCCAAGCACGGCAACCGCGCGGTGTCGTCCAAGTCGGGCAGCGCGGACATCATGGAGGCGCTCGGCGCGAGCCTCACGCTCACCGCCGAGCAGGTGGGGCGCTGCATCGACGAGGTGCGCATGGGCTTCATGTTCGCCCCCGGCCATCATCCCGCGATGAAATACGCCGCGCCGGTGCGTCGTGAACTCGGCGTGCGCACCATTTTCAACATCCTCGGGCCGGTGACCAATCCGGCGCTCGCGCCGACCCAGCTGATGGGTGTATTTCATCCCGATCTGGTGGGCATCCTGATCCGGGTGCTCGAGCGGCTTGGCTCGCGCCACGCGATGGCGGTGCACGGCATGGAAGGGCTGGACGAGATCTCCATTGCAGGCCCGACCATGGTGGGCGAACTCAAGGGCGGCAAGGTGCTGGAGTACACCGTCACGCCGGAGCAGTTCGGCATCGAGCCGGTGCACGATCCGCGGGTGTTGCGGGTGAAGACGGTGGAGGAATCGCGTTCGATGCTGATTTCGGCGCTGGAGAACGTGACAGGCGCGGCGCGCGACATCGTGGCGCTGAACGCGGGGGCGGCGATCTACGTGTCCGACCTCGTGCCGACGATGGAAGAAGGCGTTCGGCGGGCGTTTGCGACGATTGCCAGCGGCGCGGCGCGCGCCAAGCTGGACGAATTCGTGACATTCACCGCGAAGGTGGCCGCCAATGGCTGATGTGCTCGATGAGATTCTCGCGGTCAAGCGCGAGGAGGTGGCGGCGGCGAAGAAACTGCGGCCGTTGGCCGAAATTCGTGCGGCGGCGCTTGCCGCGGCACCGACGCGCGATTTCGAGGGCGCGATGCGCGCGAAGATCGCGCAGGGTCTGCCCGCGGTGATCGCGGAAGTAAAAAAGGCGAGCCCGAGCAAGGGTGTGCTGCGCGCCGATTTCGACCCCGAGACGATCGCGCGCTCCTATGCGGAACACGGGGCGGCCTGTCTCTCGGTGTTGACCGACGAACGTTTTTTCCAGGGGCGTGCGGAGTACCTCGCGCTCGCGCGCAACGCCTCGGGACTGCCGGCTTTGCGCAAGGATTTCATCGTCGATCCGTATCAGGTGTTTGATGCGCGCGCCCTCGGTGCGGACTGCATCCTGCTGATCGTCGCCGGGTTGGAGCAGGCGCGCATGGAAGAACTCGAGGCGCTCGCGCAGTCGCTTGGCATGGCGGTGCTGGTGGAAGTGCACGACCGCGCGGAACTCGATCGTGCGCTGCGCTTGTCCACGCCCCTGCTTGGCATCAACAACCGCAACCTGCGCACCTTCGAG
>CAMBSA010000338.1 GCA_945869935.1 Bordetella parapertussis
TGATGTTCGACTTCACCGAGTCACGCGAGGGTCTGCACCCGCTGCGCGTTCTGGGCGGCTACGCGGGCTATCTTCAGGCCGATGCCTACGCCGGGTTTGATGCCTTGTTCCGCGCTGGCCGGATCGTTGAGGTGGCGTGCTGGGCGCACCCTTCGAAAGGTACTGCGCGCCGACTGCGAGGCTTACCTGAAGGAGCGACGAAAAGAATTAGCCTATCTAAGGCCGTCAACGGCGCAGGTTATCAAGCAAGTGCAACCCTCGTCCCAAGGCCTCCCGGTACCCAGAATGGTACCAACCTCCCCGTCCGAGCTCACCTTGACCCCTCCAGACGCGTCCTAAGTACCTTGTAGCGCTGGTTTTGAGATCAGTTCCTTGGTTGCCGGAATCGGCGTGACGCCGAAAAGCGGCGCTTCGTTGCAGGCCAGCGGTGTCAGGTCAGTGCAGGAGGTTTCATTGCGTTGCACCCTGTTTCATAGTCGCAAAGTTTTTGGGGACCTTGAACACCGTTTTTGCGTTGCGACCCAGCGGCGGCAGGTATGTACGGCGCACTGAAATTTCACGCGATTGACTGTGCACAGCTTCAATCGCGGTGATGCCCGAAAGCAAAGCGCCAGAGTCAGCCGTATGTTTGAGGCGGCTTGATGCGGGCTGGTTTTTACCGGAGCCGATGGGTGAGCTCGGCTTGTGCTCGTGCCGGGGTGCGGATTGCGGAGAATCGGACGCAGTGAAGGGTACGATTCTGCAGAAAACAGGGGCTCGAGCACACTGTAACGCCGTTGACGCGGCACCGAGGCGGGCGATAGAGTCCCGGTAAGCGAAAAAGGGCCTTTGAAATGCCTAGGCGCTGAATAGGCCCCCATGCTATCCTGACATGAGTGGGTCGTACCGGCGAATCGGTGGAGAACGCATCAATGAAAACAAGACGCGCATTGCTGCTGGCGCTCGCCGCAGTTCTCCCAACCGCACAGGCCCAAACGGGGAAATGGCCCGATAAACCGGTGCGCATGATCGTGCCGTTCGCACCCGGCGGCACCAGCGACATCGTAGCGCGCATGCTCGTGCCGCGGCTGTCCGAGGCGTTCGGCCAGCAGTTCATCGTCGACAACCGCCCTGGCGCCGGCGGCTCGATCGGCGCCGAAATCGCGGCGCGCGCCAACCCCGACGGCCACACGATTGCTCAAGTGCCGTCGAGCTATGCGGCAAACGCAGCCCTCCACAAGCTGCAGTACGATCCGATCAAGGGTATCGCGCCAGTGAGCATGATTGGCATCGTGCCGTTCATACTCGCCGTGCACCCGTCGGTGAAAGCGGCCACCGTGAAGGAACTCATCGACCTCTTGCGCGCGAAACCCAGGGCGCTTGCCTTCGGCTCGCCCGGCACCGGCAGCACGCCGCATCTCGCGGCCGCGCTCCTCCAGCAGATGACCAACACCGAATTGGTCCACGTCCCGTACAAGAGCGAGCCCATCGCGGTCGCCGACCTCATGAGCGGGCAGATCCAGATGATGGCCGCCACGGGGCTGGTGCTGGGCCCGCATATCAAGGCAGGCAAGCTGCGCGCACTTGCCGTCACCACCGAGCAACGCTCGCCGGCGTTCCCCGAACTTCCCACGATCGGCGAACTCGTTCCCGGCTATGCGGCCGACGGCTGGTTCGGCATATGGGCGCCCGCGGGAACCCCCAGGGAGATTGTTTCGCGGTTGAATCAGTCGCTCGCGCGCATCCTCAAGCAGCCTGACGTGCAGGAGCGGCTGCGCGCCGCCGGCATGGAACCCGCGCACTCCACGCCCGAGGAGTTCGCGCGCTTCATCGCTCAGGAAATTGCCAAGTGGGTGAAGGTCGTCAAAGCCGCCAACATCAAGCTCGACTGACCCGGCGGACCTTGGACGGCTGCCAGGGCACCGGCGAGGCATCGAACAACTCGCCCGCTACCTCACGCGCCCGGCGATTGCCAACGAACGGTTGAGTGTGAACCTTGAGGGGCAGGTGGTGCTCAAACTCAAAACAGCCTACCGCAACGGCACCACGCACATCGTCATGACACCGCTGGAGTTCATGCACCGGCTGGCAGCGCTGGTGCCAAGGCCACGATTACATCTGATACGGAACAACCGGCGGTGATTGAGAAGATACTGACGCACTTGGGGCTGAGTCCGCAGCCGCCGCCGCGAGCAGCCGCGCGGAGGGTGGATTTGTTTGAGGAGGCTTATTGACGAAAGCGGACGAGATTTTTACCGGGCCGAGGGGTCGGCTCCGCCTGCACTCGTGCCGAGCGAGAAATCAGCGGGTTTTGAGTGGTGTGGTGGGTGGATTTTGCGGAGAAACAGCGGGCTTGCTCAACTGGGGTCAGATTTTTACGTGATTGACTGCCTGGCGCATGGCCGATAGATTGAGGGTTATGCAAAAATGGTGGTTGAAATTCCTATACAAGGCTCCTCACAATGACAATCAAACTGACTGCGGCCACTGCAGCGTGCGGTAAAAACCGATGCGCGGTCTGTCGATCGGCGGGAGCTCGAAGCCCGCGGCATCGTGGCGCGTCATGACGGCGAATGCGAGCGCAACATCGGCGACAGTGCGCCCCATCAGGCCGACGGTGTCGAAAGATTTCGTATTCGGTTTGACGCCGACGGTATTGATAGCGTCGAACGTCGGCTTGAAGCCTACGATGCCGCAGAACGCCGCGGGCCGCAGCACCGACCCGCCGGTTTGCGTCCCCAGCGCGAGCGGCACCATGTGGTCCGCGACGGCCGCGGCCGACCCGCTCGAAGAACCGCCCGGCGTGTGCGCCGCGTCGAGCGGGTTGCGGGTCTTCCCCGGATGCGACATCGCGAACTCGGCGGTCACCGTCTTCCCCATGATTACCGCGCCTGCGTTCCTCAGCAGCGTCACGCACGCGGCATCGGCACGCGGGCGATGTCCGGCATAGATGGGCGAGCCGTACTCCGTCGGCATGTCGGCGGTGTCGATGATGTCCTTGATTGCGACCGGAATGCCGTGCAGCGCACTGCGTGGCTTTTCCGCGTCCCGCGCGCGTGCATCCGCCAGTACCTGCTGCGGATCGATGTGCACCCACGCCTGCACGGCATCCTCGCGCGCCGCGATTCGCGCGAGACAATCCTCCGCGAGCTTGACCGCGGTGAGCTTTCCCTTTGCTAAGAGCGCCGCGGCTTCCGCAGCCGAATAGCGATTCGTCTCTTTCATACTGCCCTCCGTTATTCGCGCGGGATGCCCGCGTCTGCGATCACCTTGCTCCACCTGCGGACCTCCGACGCGATCTGCTTCGAGAGCACCTGCGGCGTCCCACCTACCGGCTCCACCCCTATTCTCGAAAAGCGCTCTTTCACGTCCACGGCCTGCAAGGCGGCATTGATCTGCTGATTGAGCTTCATCACGATTGCGGCGGGTGTGGCCGCAGGCGCGAATATGCCGCCCCACGTGATCACTTCGAAGCCGGGCAGCCCGGCCTCGGCAGCGGTCGGCAGCTCGGGAAACAGCGCGCTTCGCCGGGGTGAAGTCACCGCGAGCGCGCGGAGCTTCCCGGACCTGATGTGCTGGATCATGGCATTCGCAGCGAACCCACCCAACTGGATCTCGCCCGCCAGGATCGCACTCGACGCCGGCGAGCTCCCCTTGTACGGCACGTGCACGATGTCGATACCGGCGACCATCTTGAAATACTCCATCGAAAGGTGGCTGCTGCCGCCGACGCCGGACGAGCCGAAGTTCACCTTGCCCGGATTGGCT
>CAMBSA010000339.1 GCA_945869935.1 Bordetella parapertussis
GTGTTGGTGGAGAAGCGCTGGTGCACCAGCGCGAGCGCGGACACGACGCGCGGGTCCTGCAGGTCGAGGTAGTACTGACCGACCTGGTTGGCGAGCAGCATGCCCTTGTAGATCATGGTGCGCGCCGACATCGACGGCACATAGAACTCCTTGCCGTGCGCGAGGCGCAGCGCCTGAATCGCGTGGCCCGAGCTCTTGCGGATGATGTAGAGCTTGCGCTCTAGGGCATCGGTGACCGTGACGCCCGAACCTCGGCCGATGAACACCTGGCGGATCACCGGTTCGATATTCTTCACGGATTCGCCAAGACCGGCGTTGTCGACCGGCACGTCGCGCCAGCCGATCAGCACCTGGCCTTCGTCCTTGATCGCGCGCTCGATCTCGTATTCGCAGGCAAGCCGCGAGGCCGGTTCCTTCGGCAGGAACACGATGCCCACGCCGTACTGGCCGGGCGGCGGCAGCGTGATGTCCTGTTTCTTCAGTTCTTCGCGGAAGAATTTGTCGGGAATCTGGATGAGGATGCCGGCGCCGTCGCCGGCGAGCGGGTCCGCCCCGACTGCGCCGCGGTGCGTGAGGTTCTTGAGGATGAGCAGTCCCTGTTCGATCAGGGAATGCGACTTCTTGCCCTTGATATGGGCAATAAAGCCGACGCCGCAGGCGTCATGCTCGTTGGCAGGGTTGTAGAGACCCTGCCGCTCAGGGATGGCCGGAAGGTTCACGTGCGTACCTTGCGATCGATCTCGATCGGTTCCGGTCAGGCCGTTTTCGGCCCGGACCGTTTTGTTGGGGGAACCGACGAATATACCTGTATTTATGCGTCGCATCAAGACCTTAGGCTCAAGATTGCGCGCCGGCCGCCCCGGTATTTTCCCCGGCTCGCCACGGGGCGGACGCACCCTACGCCGCGAGGCGCAGCGTTTCGGCGAGCATGGCAGGCGAAACGTCGGCCCGGACGGTGGCCGATCCGATGTCCTCAAGCAGGACAAAGCGCAGCTTGCCTTCCTGCGCCTTCTTGTCGTGGCTCATCAGTTCCATGAAGCGATCCGCGGACATGCCCTTGATCTCCACCGGCAGGCCGGCGCGGGCAATCAGGCGCGTTAGCCGGTCGGCATCCGCCGGCGTGAGCATCCCGAGACGCGCCGACAGGTCGGCGGCCATCACCATGCCAAGGGCCACCGCCTCGCCGTGCAGCCAGGTGCCGTAGCCGAAGCCGGTCTCGATGGCATGGCCGAAGGTGTGGCCAAAATTGAGTTGTGCGCGCGGGCCTTCCTCGCGCTCGTCGATCGCGACCACTGCCGCCTTGATTTCGCAGGACCGGACCACTGCATGCGAAAGTGCCTCCGCGTTGCCTTCGAGCAGTGCTTCGATGTTCGATTCCAGCCAGGCAAAGAATTCCGCATCGCGGATTGCGCCGTGCTTGATCACTTCCGCGAGACCCGCCTGCAGTTCGCGCTTGGGCAGGGTGCGCAGCGTCTCCATATCCGCGATCACCGCGCGCGGCTGGTAGAAGGCGCCGATCATGTTCTTGCCGCGAGGATGGTTGATCGCGGTCTTGCCGCCCACCGAGGAATCCACCTGCGCAAGCAGCGTGGTGGGCATCTGGATGAAGGGCGCACCACGCTGATAGCTGGCGGCCGCAAAGCCGGTCATGTCGCCGACCACGCCGCCGCCGAGCGCGATCAGCGTGGTGCCGCGCTCGCAGCGATGTTCCAGCAGCGCATCAAAGACGAGATTGAGCGTGCCCCAGTTCTTGTGCTCCTCGCCATCGGGCAGGACGATGTCGATCACCTTCACGCCCGCGGCCTCGAGGGATCCGCGCAAACGCGCAAGGTACAGCGGAGCGACTGTGGTGTTGGTCACCACCGCCACCTTGCGCTGCTTCAGGTGCGGCAGGATCAGCGACGCATCGCCGAGCAGGCCGGCGCCGACATGGATCGGGTAGGAACGCGCGCCGAGCGCTACGTCGAGAGTCCGCATTCGAGTTCTAGCCTGGAGAGAAGCTGGTTGGAGAGTGTGCTGACGCTTTGCCGGCCGGTGTCGATCACCAGGTCGGCGGTTTCGCGATAGTAAGGGTCACGTACCGCATAGAGTTCCTCCAGCCTTTGCCGCGGGTTGACGCCCTGGAGCAGCGGCCTGCTGCGGTCGCGCCCGAGACGCTTGGCAAGCTCCGCCGGTTGCGCGTGGAGGTAGATCACCAGTCCGCGCGATTTCAGCCGTTCCCGGTTCAGCGGGTCGAGCACTGCACCGCCGCCGGTGGCAATGACCACATTCGGCAGTCGCGTCAGATGCTCGATTGCCTCGACTTCGCGCTTGCGGAATCCGGATTCGCCTTCGATTTCGAAGATCACCGGGATCTTCACGCCGGTGCGTCGCTCGATTTCGTGGTCGCTGTCATGGAAATCCCGCCCCAGACGCCGCGCAAGAGTGCGCCCGACGGTGGTCTTGCCGGCACCCATCAACCCCACGAGAAACACGTTTGAGGCGTTTTTCACCTGTGCATTTTAACTGCGACAGTCGCGCAAGTCAGACCGCGTCCGATTCCCCCGACTTGTCCGCACGGCGCTTTGCCATCTTTGTCAGCAGATTCGGCCGAACCGCCGGTCGGGTCCAGGGGCACACGGCGATGCATATCCCGCACGAGGACGCTTCCACGAAATAGGGAATGCACTTGTCGAAATCGACATACCAGCGATTTTCGCCTCGCACCATCTGCTTCTCATCACCGATGGCCTCCGGCGGGCAGGCGTTCGAGCAGACCCGGCAGTTCAGGCAGAAGTCATCCGCACCGAACAAGTCGCGCGCGTCTGACAACAAGGGCATGTCCGTCGTGACTCCGGCAAGCCGGAAACCCGAGCCATACTTCCGGCTGATAAGCGACCCGTGCTTGCCGAGCTCGCCAAAACCTGCCTCGATCGCCGGGGGGATCAGCAGCAAGGCATCAGCCGACGGCCCTGGGAAAGCCCGCGCGTTGTATCCCTGCGAACGAATCCAGTTGGCGAGGGTGTAGGACGCCTGCGTGCCACGGGCGTACTGGCGTCCTATGTCGGTAACGCCAACGCCGTTATGTTCATCGGAGGGCAACTGGACGATGTCATCGTAACGATGCGCGAAACCCAGCACGATGACCCAAGGGTCGGAAATTTCGTAGCCTTCAAATACCCAGAGCGGATTCATCGCCGTCACACCGACCATATCGGACTGGTTGGCAAGCGCGAATTCCCGCATTGCGCTGTCGAATTCCGCCGCCGTTCCCGCCTTCGGGGGCGACTCAAGCGGAACCAGCCCGGGATGCTGGTAGGCAGCCTTGAACATTTCGGCTGCACCGGGACATTTGCGGGAGTAATTCCGTGATTCCGCCTGCAGGTCGCCGAAGGGGTGCTTGTCCGGTGGGTGCCAGAAGAAGGGTGAAGGCCTGCGCACCCCTGCCTCCCCCAGACCGTTGATCGGATTGCCGGACTCGCGCAACAGCGCAAGCGTTTCAGGCTTCGCCACGAACTCAGTCTTGCTCATCTCCACCGTTTCCTTGTCGCAAATGCATTGCAGGAATCAGAGACCGCCACGGTGCCCATCCTAGACGAATCGGGATTCGAATACCAAGTCTCCGATGGACGGCTTCATTTCGCTTTCGTTGCGACAGCCGTTTCGGATAGAGTATTCAACGAGGGCGGCAGTATCCCGTGCGACGCATATGCCGTTTTGACTGATCGACCAGTTCCTGCCGACGAGGAGTCAGACCGATGAC
>CAMBSA010000340.1 GCA_945869935.1 Bordetella parapertussis
CTTATCTGCTGTCGTGCCAGGCCAGCGAGCGCGGTACCGGAACAAAGTCTGACGATCTTTTCCGCAGATTCGCTTGCGCCAAGCGACCTGTAGCAGGCACTCACCGCCAACCAGTGCAAAGGCGGCTCCAGCCCTGCGTTGAACTTCTCCCCGACGGACTTCAGCAGGATGGAGTGATCATCGCGCTCAAGGTCAACTTCATCGTAAAGGTATTCCGTGCTGAAGCACTGGAACGCGATTGCGGCAAGGATTTCGATCGGGATCGGCGTGGCCGCATCCGGCTGCCTCGCGATTGCGTGCAGGCTCAGGCTGCGGGCCAATACGATGAGTCGCTCAAGGTTTGGTTCCGCCACGATGCAAAGGTGCATCAAGCGCAGCAGCAGCGGTTCCTGAAAAAGTTCGGCGAGCGCGGCAAGCAGCCCGGGACGCTCCGCATCCCCGATCACAGAGTCCGACGCCATATGCGGCCCGAACTCAGCCAGGGCCGGGTGAGATCGCAGCAAGGAAACGATGGGCGTGATCAGCAGTTGCGGCGACACGGCAGGATGCTCCAGCGCGCGCGAGAGCGTGTCGCGTGCCCTCGGGGACAGCGGACGCGGCAATCCCACCACCTTTATGCACTCCGCAAAATGCATCCAGTAGGCGTCGTTCGTCGGATCGATCCAGATCGCATCCGTGATTGACTCAAGCGCCAGTCCCAGGTTTTCAAAAACCGCCTGGGCGGGGCGTTGTCGCTCGCGGTCCAACTGTGACATCCGGTGCCTCAGCGCGGAGAGCCTGTATCGCGCCTCGTGGTTGCCGGGCGATGCGGCGATCAACTGCTCCAGCTTCCTGCACTCGACATAATGTTCCGAAGTTTGCGCATCGAGTGCAGTCGCGGCGCCTGAATTGGAACCTGCACCCGCCGCCTGTCGCCTTTTCTTCTCCCCCATGCATGTCCCTTGTAGCGAATCGTCCGTCCGACTGCTTCTGGTTTCCTGACGACGATTCAGTTCAGCTTGATGCCCGCATCCTTGACCACCTTGCCCCATTTATCGTAATTGCTTCGCATGATCGCGCGCATTTCCGCAGGCGTGGTGGAGGTGATTTCGTAGCCGCTTTTGGTCAGGCGCTCCGCCACGTCGGGAAGCTTCATCACGGCGCGCAGTTCGTCAGACAGCTTCTGCGCGATCGCCTCGGGCGTACCGGGCGGTGCGCTAAAACCCATCCAGAAATTCACGTCGAATCCCGGCAGGGTTTCGGCAACGGCGGGAATGTTCGGAAAACTCGCCAGGCGCTTCAACTCGCCCACACCGAGGCCCTGGATCTTGCCCGCCGTCACCGGCGGTCCAAGCGTGGCGACCGTGCTGAACACGAGGTTCACCCGTCCGCCGATCAGGTCGGTGACGATGCCGGCCACGCCCTTGTACGGGATCATCACCATTTTCGTGCCGGTGAGGCTGAGGAACAACTCCGTGAACAGATGGTGCGGGGTTCCGATGCCGGGCGTGGCATAGGAAATTTTCCCCGGATTGGCCTTTGCGTAGGCGATCAGTTCGGCAACCGACTTGGCCGGCATCTCGTTGTTGACCGCCATCAAGACCGGGGACACCATTGAGATAGTGATCGGCGCAAGCGCCATCGGATCGTAGGACATCTTTTCCAGCCAGGGCGCCATCGTGAGACCGTTCTGCGCGATCAGCAGGGTGTAACCGTCGGGCGCACTCTTTGCCACGAACTCCCCGCCGATATTTCCACCGGCCCCGGGCCTGTTCTCCACGACGATCGGCTGGCCAAGGCGCGCCTGCAATCCGGGGGCCGTGAATCGGGCGAGCACGTCATTGGCGCCTCCCGGCGTGAACGGGACAATGACCCGGATAGGCCGGTCGGGGAAGCTACCCTGCGCCCGTGCCGGTGACAGGACCTGCCCTGCGATCACAATGCCCAGAAAACACGCACCACAAAAAATTCGCAACGCTTGAATGCGACTCATCTCCATCCTCCTGGAACGTAACGACTATGATTATTCTTTCGTCCAACTGCCACGCCGGTCCTACCGCCCCGGCCGGCACGGCGAATCCTGCTGAAACACGGCGACCGATGACATCGGTCGCCTGACCCGATCAGATTCTGCGCCTATCGGGAAAATGAAATTCGCTTCGACGAATTTCGTCACACCGCGGGTGTTCCGCAATGAAACGACGCAGCGCGAGCTTGAGCGCCAGCGCATCCATCAGGTCACCATGCACACGCGCGGTCTCGATATCGTCGCAAATGATCACCTTGAGGCACATCTCGCCATCGGGTCGGTGGATCAGGTAGTCACCAAATTCGGCCGCCGCCATCAACGGAATGTGCTCGTGCTCCGCAATCGCGCGGATATCCTCGTCGGTCAGGTCCGACAGTGCGATTGCAGTCTTCCAGCGTAAGCATGCCTCTCTCCTCCGATTCCACTCCTGTCTTCATGCTACGCCTTCGGCGCTGCGTTCGCGAACTGCGCCGCGAACCTCGGGGGGACCCTCTACGCGTGCTAGAATTTTCCCTCGTTGTCCGGATTTCCCTTGCTCGCCATCGCCCCATGATCCAACTGTCCGTCAACGGTCTGGCACGCTCGGTCCCCGAGGGTACAAACCTGTCTCTGCTGCTGGATGAACTTTCCCTTACGGGCAAGCGGGTCGCGGTCGAGCGCAACGGCGAGATCGTTCCGCGCAGCCGCCATGCCCAAACCCCGCTTGCCGACGGAGACACCCTTGAAATCGTGGTTGCTGTCGGAGGAGGCTGAACCTTGAATGCACCCCTGCCCGTGAATGACCCTCTCGTAATCGGCGGACGCGCCTACAACTCGCGTCTGCTCATCGGCACCGGCAAATACAAGGACTTCGACGAAACCCGCCGCGCGATCGATGAAAGCGGCGCGGAGATCGTCACCGTTGCGATACGCCGGACCAACATCGGCCAGAACCCGAACGAGCCCTCGCTGCTCGACGCGGTTCCGCCCTCGAAATTCACCTACCTGCCCAACACCGCGGGCTGCTACAGCGCCGATGACGCGGTGCGCACCCTGAGGCTTGCGCGCGAACTGCTCGACGGCCACGACCTGGTGAAGCTCGAAGTGCTGGGCGATCCGAAGACCCTGTTTCCTAACGTGATCGAAACCCTGAAAGCTGCCGAAACACTGGTGCGCGACGGCTTCAAGGTCATGGTCTATACCAGCGACGATCCGCTGATCGCCAAGCAACTCGAGGAAATCGGCTGCGTCGCGGTGATGCCGCTCGCCTCGCTGATCGGCTCGGGCATGGGCATCCTGAATCCCTGGAACCTGCAACTCATCATCGAAGCAGCCAAGGTACCGGTGCTCGTGGACGCGGGCGTGGGCACCGCCTCCGATGCCGCGATCGCGATGGAACTCGGCTGCGACGGCATCCTCATGAACACCGCGGTCGCCGCGGCGAAGAACCCGGTGCTGATGGCGCGCGCAATGCGCAAGGCGGTGGAGGCGGGACGGGACGCCTTCCTCGCCGGCCGCATGCCGCGCAAGTTCTACACCGCCTCGCCAAGTTCGCCCACCGAGGGCGTGATCGGCGGGACGTCCGCCGCACCCCAAAAAGCCGGCTGAGTCGCCACCGTGGGGGAGACCCGCGGCATCCGCAGCTTCGTGCTGCGCCAGGGGCGCATGACCGAGGGACAGAAGCGCGCGCAGGCGGACCTGCTGCCGCGCTTCGGAATCGACTATTCGCCAGGCCTACTCGACCTAGATGCCG
>CAMBSA010000341.1 GCA_945869935.1 Bordetella parapertussis
TGGGTATTCAAGGGTCTTGGCTTTGATCCGGTGCGTGATTTCACGCCGCTCTCGCTGGTGACCCACAGCGAACTGGTGCTGTCGGTGGGGCCGGTGACCCCGGCCCGGACCGTCGCCGAGCTGCGCGACTGGCTGCGTGCAAATCCCTCAAAGGCGAATTTCGGATCGGGCGGCACCGGCACGATTCTTCACTTTGCGGGCGTCGCCTTCTCGCAGGCGATCGGTGTGCCGATGCAGCACATCCCGTACAAGGGATCGGTGCTCGCGGTGAATGACGTGATGGCGGGGCAGATCGCGATGTCGGTCAGCAGCACGGCCGAGGTCGTGGAACTTTATCGCACCGGCAAGATCCGGATCATCGCGCCGATCGGCAGCAACCGCCTGCCGTTTGCACCCGACATACCGACGCTCAAGGAGAGCGGTGTCGATATCGACATGTCCACCTGGTTCGCCCTGTACGGTCCGGCGGGCATGCCCGCCCCGCTGGCCAATGCGTACAGCCGCGCGGTCGCCACCGCTCTCACGGATGCCAAGGTGAAAGAGACGTTGTTGAAACTGAGCCAGACTCCGGTGGGTTCGACGCCGGAGGAACTCGCCCGGCGTCAGCTGAGCGAACTCAAGGCCTGGGAGAAGATCATCAAGACGTCGGGCTTCACGCCGACGGATTGATCGTTCGGGGAGAGGTCGCCGCGCAGCCGGTGTTAGCCGCCCCGGATCGCCGGGCGCTGCTCCATCTCGACTCTCAGTCGGTCCACGCAATCGAGGAACAGCACCATCGTGGGTGTCATCGGCCGCACGCTGCTGCGGATCGCGACCAACGGCATGCTGGTGCGTGACAGCGGGATCGGGAGAATCGCGGCCCTGCGGATCGAAACGTAGTGCTCCGCCATGAAGCGGGAGACGATGGCCACCGCGTTCATGGTGCTCAACAGGCTCATGATCGCCGGCACCGATGTGGTCTCCACGTAATTGACCGGCATCGGAACGCCATTTTTCGCGAACAACTGTTCGATCAGTTCGCGCATCGGTGAATTGATCGGGGGAAGCACCCAGGGCGAGGATGCGGCATCCATCCAGCCAAATTTCCGTTTCCTTGCGAGAGGGCTGTCGTATCCGCTGATCATCAGGATGGGGTCGTCCTCGCAGATGACGCGCTGTTCTGTGCCGTTGCCGGCCGGCGCCTTGGGCGCGGTGCCGAGCACGACGTCGATCACTCCCGCGTGCAGTTCAGGCAGCAGTGTGTCCAGGGTGCCCTCGCGCAGCTGGACCAGCGTTCCCGGCGCGATCTGCTTGAGTGCCGCGATCAGCCGGGGGGCGATTCCGGGTTGCGTAACCGGAAGGGCACCGACTACCAGGCGACCGGTCGCGCCGCTGGCTAGTGCGTTGAGTTCGCGGTGTGCCTCGCTGAGATCGGCAAGCACCTTTCTAGAGTGCTTGATCAGGCATTCTCCGTAGATGGTGGGGGATACTCCACGGGCATTGCGTACGAACAGCTTAAGCCCCACGCCCCCCTCGATTTCCGAGAGCGACTTTGATACTGCGGACTGCGAGATGTTTAGTTGGGCCGCCGCCTTGCCGAGATTGCGGGTCTCATCCAGCAGTGCGAGAAGTTGCATATGACGCGGCTTGATGTTCGCCCGTATGTACCAGTCAAGCCGTGCCATGTCGTTTCCTTTCCTGGCACCGTATCTTGCCGAGGGTTGAGCAAATACTCATGTCTGCCGCGCAAACATTCACTGGATGAAATCTGGCCGGTTGCGCGAGGATTGTGCGGCGCAGTTACGTCCTACGCCCGGATTATTCTCTGTCCCTGCACCCGCCGGAGTCCCGAATCCTTGAAGCCGAATTTCATCTTCTTCGTAACCGACCAGCATCGTGCCGATCACCTGGGTTGTTACGGCAACAGCATCGTCCGGACGCCGCACATAGACGGCCTTGCCGCACGGGGTACGGCTTTCGACAGATTTTACGTCGTCTCGCCCATATGCATGCCCAGTCGCGCCACGATGATGACCGGCCGGATGCCCAGCCTGAACGGAGTGAGGCACAACGGCCTGCCGCTTCCGCTGGATTCGGTGACGATCGCCGATGTGTTGTCCGCCGGCGGGTATCGGACGGCGCTCATCGGAAAGAGCCATCTGCAGAACATCAGCGAATATCCGCCTTCACTCGTGGCCGAGGCGCCCGGTGCCGGCCTGACCCATGCAAGCGGATGCGAGGAACCGCGCCGCGCGCGTTTCGACGGTCCCGAATACCGGCAGGAGGCACCGTCCAGTTGGGAAGACCCGTCCTACGGGATGCGTCTGCCGTATTACGGGTTCGATCGTGTCGACCTGGCGATTGACCACGGCGACCAGAGCGGCGGCGATTACGAGCGGTGGGCGCGCAGGCATGCGCCGGATCTTGACCGGCTTCGCGGGCCGGAGAATGCGGAGCCCGATCCGCGCTACGACGCCCCGCAGGCGTGGAGGACGCGCGTTCCTGCGGAACTGTCCACCAGCGCATTTGTCGCGGATCGCTCCGAGCGCTTCCTCGAGCGGGCCGCGTCCTCCCGGGATGGTCGCCCGTTCTTCCTGAAGTGCTCGTTTCCGGATCCGCATCATCCGTTCGTTCCGCCCGGGAAATACTGGGACATGTACCGGCCGGATGATGTCGAGATCCCCGCCACCTGCGTGGCGCCGGACGAGAACACGCCGCCGCATGTCCGCTGGCTGCACGAGCAGCGGGCTGCGGGCAAGGCGAACCTCAAGGGCATGCTTGCGGTCGCGGTCAGCCAGGCCGAGGCGCGCAGCGCGCTCGCGCTCACGTACGGCCTGATTGCGCAGGTCGATGACATGGTGGGGCGAATCCTGCGCAAGGCGGAATCGCTCGGGCTCCTCGACAACACCGTGATCGTGTTCACCAGTGACCACGGTGATTTCCTGGGTGACCGCGGACTGGTGTTCAAGGCGCCGATCCATTACCAGTCGCTGATCCGGGTTCCGTTCATCTGGGTCGATCCCGCGTCTGCCGGCGGAGCGCGGCGCGAGCAGGCGCTTGCCAGCACGCTCGACATCGCTCGCACCGTCCTCACCCGTGCCGGTATCGCGCCGTTCAACGGCATGCAGGGCAGGGATCTCACGCGGCCGCCATCGGACGACCTGGCGAAGGATGTGCTCATCGAGGAAGACGGCCAGCGCAGTCTTTTCGGATTCCAGAAACCGCCCAGGGTGCGCACGCTGGTCACCGACCGATGGAGATACACGGTCTACCTGAATTCACCCTGGGGCGAGCTCTACGATCTCCAGGAAGATCCCGGTGAGCTGCGGAACCTGTGGGACGATCCCGCGCGCAGGGCGCAGCGCGGCGAACTGGCCGAGCGTACGGTGGCAAAGCTCATGGCCGGTTTCGACCGCAGCCCGCTTCCCACGCGTCTTGCGTGACTGACGTCCACGGGAGCGCGAAAGTGAACATGTCCGGCGACACCTCACCCAACCCGGATTCCCGTCCCGGGCCGGGCAGCGGCCGGCCGCTGCGCAATGTGTTGTTCATCATGGCCGACCAGTTCCGGGCGGATTTCCTGTCCTGTTACGGTGCGACGCATGCCGTGGATACGCCCAATATCGACCGTCTCGCGGCGCGGGGCGTCCGGTTCGAACGGGCTTATGTGCAGTCCGCGGTGTGCGGGCCATCCCGGATGAGCTTCTACACCGGCCGCTATCCGGGGTCGCACGGAGCCACCTGGAATTTCGTGC
>CAMBSA010000342.1 GCA_945869935.1 Bordetella parapertussis
TATTACTACGTGCTTGAGTCCGGCCGTGCACGCGTCGAGCGAATGATCGGCGGAGTGACGATGCTCCTCGCCGAACTCAAGGGCGGGGATGCGTTCGGAGAAGAGGCTTTGGTTTCGGAGGCCAAACGCAACGCGACGGTCACGATGAAATCCGCCGGCGTGATCCTCAAACTTGACAAGCAGGACTTTGTCGAGTTGCTCAAGGAGCCTTTGCTTCATCGGATAACGATGGATGAGGCGCGGCAACGAGCGATCTCGGGCGCGCAATGGGTAGACGTCCGGTATCCGTCCGAGTATCAATACGACAAGCTGCCGGGGGCGATCAATATTCCCCTGTCGGAAATACGGAATGCCTTCGGAGTGCTGGATAAAGGCAAGGAATACATTCTCTACTGTCAAAGTGAACGACGCAGCTCCGCGGCCTCGTTTCTGCTCGCGCAGCGGGGCTACAAGGCATATCTGCTTCAAGGGGGTCTGTGGGGCTCCGGCTCCCCGCGTGACTAGTACGAGGCGCCGAGTTGAATCAGGACGGTACAATGGTCGAAAGCCAGCTTGGATTCTGGTCAATGTCGGTCAAGGGCGCGGCGCCGAATTTTCTTGCGCCGGAGTCTTCGGTGGCCCGGGGAAATTCAGCTAGATTGGCCGCTTTCCACAGCTCTTCATCGAGCGAGAGGTATCCGTCATGAGTGCAGTTCTTCAAGCCCATCCTGCGGCATCTGGTGACGTAAGTCAGAGGCTTACGTTTCAGAAGAGTCTACAAACTGTCACCAACAAGATTCACGCGACCTCAAACGTCGACGAAATCATGTTGGAGGTCAGCGCCGACATCTGTAATCTCTTTAACGCGGATAGATTGACAATTTATGTCGTCGGCGAGGATAAACAGACCATAGTTTCAAAGGTCAAAACCGGGCTGAACTCTTTCAAGGACCTGAAACTACCGATCGCGGAGCACTCGATCGCCGGATACGTTGCGCTGTCCAAGCGGATGCTGAATCTTCGAGATGTCTACGACGAAGCGGAATTGAAATCGCACAATCCCAGTCTTCGCTTCTTGCAGGAAGTTGATAAACGCACGGGTTATCGCACCAAGCAAATGCTGGTGGCGCCCGTTCTAGATGCCCAGAGTGCAGACCTGATCGGCGTGGTTCAGCTGATCAACAACAAGGCTGTGGTGCCATTCGGTTCGCTTGCAGAAGAGGGGGCGCAAGAGCTGACCCAAACGCTCGCGATTGCATTCAAACAGCGTCAAAAGCCGCAGGTACTAAAGACAAAGTACGACCACCTAGTGTCCGACGCGGTTATTTCTGCTGCGGAATTTGAGCTCGCCGCGAGATCGGCACGCAAGAAGGGCATAGATGTCGAATCGGCTCTGATAGAGGAATTTCAGGTCAAGCTTCCTGCAATAGGACAGGCGCTTTCGAAGTTTTTCGGCGTTCCCTATGAGCCTTTCAAGGCGGAGCGAATCAAGCCTATGGACCTGCTCAAGAACCTGAAGCGCGAGTATGTCGATTCGCAGCAATGGGTCCCGATCGAGGACGGGAAAGACGGGCTGATTATCCTATGCCTTGACCCTGAGCGAGTCAGAAGCTCAAGGATCGTCAGCAATGTCTTTCCGAAGCTCAAGCCGATTTTTCGCGTGACGACTCAGAAGGAATTCAGGGACACCCTTGATCAGTTCTACGGACAAGAGGCAATTGATAGCGGGGACATCGGAGACCTGCTGGAAAGCATTGGTGACGATGAAGTCGAGGATGCAGGGTCCGGATCGGATGATGTCAGCGCAGCGGCTGACAACGAACTGGTAAAGCTTGTAAACAAGATCATCATCGATGCATACAATCAGGGTGCGTCCGACATTCATATCGAACCGTACCCGGGTAAGGCAAAGACCGAAATCCGGTTTCGGAAGGACGGATCGCTGATGCACTATATCGAAGTGCCGGCATCTTACAGAAACGCAATCGTAGCCCGACTTAAGATCATGTGTGATCTGGACATCTCGGAGAAGCGTAGGCCTCAGGATGGAAAGATTAAATTCAAGAAGTTCGGCCCTCTGGATATCGAACTTCGCGTCGCGACAATCCCGTCTGCGGGCGGAGTTGAAGATGTCGTCATGCGGATTCTTGCGGCGGGAGAACCTATACCGCTTGATAAGTTGGGACTCTCTCCGTCCAACCTTCCAAAACTGAAAGAGGCGGTCGGCAAGCCGTACGGGCTGTTCTTTGTATGCGGGCCTACGGGGTCAGGGAAAACGACAACGCTGCATTCCGTTCTCGGCTATCTCAATACTCCAGATACAAAAATCTGGACCGCTGAGGATCCTGTCGAAATCACGCAAAAGGGCCTTCGGCAGGTGCAGGTCAACAAGAAGGCCGGTCTTGATTTCGCTGCGGTCATGAAGGCTTTTCTTCGGGCGGACCCTGACATAATCATGGTCGGCGAAATGCGAGACAAGGAAACGACCGGGACGGGGATTGAGGCATCCCTCACGGGACACCTTGTTTTTGCCACACTCCACACGAATTCCGCGACTGAATCGATCATCCGCCTTCTGGACATGGGCATGGATCCGTTCAACTTCGCTGACGCGCTCTTGGGGATCCTCGCGCAACGTTTGGCGAAGCGCCTGTGCGGCAAGTGCAAACAGTCGTATAACCCCGGTCCTGACGAGATCAAGCAAGTACTGCAGGAATACTGCTCGGAATTGCTGAACACCGCGATTTTCAAGAAAGACGCGAAGGCCGCTTACGAGAATGTGTACAAAGATCTGATTAAGAGTTACGCCAACGACAAAGGGCAGCTTACGTTTTACAAAAAGGCTGGCTGCGATGCCTGTGGTGGATCCGGGTACAAGGGCCGTACCGGATTGCATGAACTCCTCATCGCTACTGACCCGATAAAGAAGCTCATCCAAGAGCATGCGCGTGTCGCGGAAATACTGGCCAGGTGCCTCGAAGAGGGAATGCGGACTCTTAAAATGGACGGAATCGAAAAGGTGATGCAGGGCATTACCGACATGGCTCAGGTGCGTGCGGTCTGTATCAAGTAGGCTCATTTAGCGAATGATGTTGTCGAGTTCATACCCTACCGCGAGAGCGAGCAGCTGTGCGGGGTTGGGGCTGAGTCCGAGCGACCGGTCGAGTACTCTGGACCATCCGAGGTAGTTGGCGAGGTATTTCGTGGCAACACCCTTGAAGCGGATCATCCATGTGCGCATGCGCGAACAGAAGGCATTGACGTTCTGTACGTGCCACGCGCCCTGTACGCGGATTCCCGCAGAGAGATTGATCGGATGATGCTCGATTTCGAGGTCCCTCGCGGCGGTGGCAAGCGAGGTGCCTCCATCCGTGCACAACACGGTGTCGGCAGGCAGGATCGGCCTGAGCGTCTTGCTGATTTCCTTTGCGGTCCCCGACTCCAGCACGAAATTGGCGGTGCTACCCATGCGGTCACGCGCGATGAGCACAGGCACTTGTTCAGCAGACAGTCCGCGCTTGGCGGCCTTCCCGCCACGCTTGCGCGACGCACGGCCGATCCCACGGCGCTGGCCCTTACAGGAGCGAAGGAAGTACGCCTCGTGCGCCTCGGCGATGCCCATCAGCGCCCGGGCCTGCACGGTCTGCGGCAGCGCCAGGAAACGATGGCGTCAGTGAAACGCCGTGCTCTGGGCTACGTGGAGCCGCTCACTGACCTGACGCAGGCTCAGTCCGTCTCGCAGAGCTTCAGCTT
>CAMBSA010000343.1 GCA_945869935.1 Bordetella parapertussis
ACCGGGTGGTTCCAGATTTTCGCGAGTTCGTCGCCCACCGCGCGGGCGACGAGATCGGGCGAACTGCCCACCGGGACGGCGACCACGATGCGCACGCTTTTCGACGGGAACGCGCTGGCCTGTGCGAATGCCGCGTTGGAGAGAATGAGAGACGCAAGGCCGATCAGGGCAGCGCCGAGGGTGTATTTCACCGTTTTTACTGCGGTGTGGTTCGCGTTCAAGTGCTTCTCCAGCCGTCGTTTGTCCGGGGCGCATCCTAGCCGATCATATCGCCCGCGCGCACCGGCATTGCAGTGGACATGCTTTTTCATAGTCCAGTATGAATCAGAACTGAACGCGGATCGACCGCTTTCACGCACGGGTGCTGGGGTTTCTGTATAAATGTTCAACATTTATACCGAAATATCGGCGCGGGCTGAGTCAGTGTCCGGGGCGCGGCGGACGGGAATCGGTGAGCGAGACTGCGCTGGTTTCGTCCGGACCGGGTGCGCGCAGGCCGCGTTCGATGATCGGGGCGAGATCGGTGCGCAATTGCAGCCGGGTGCTGATCTCGCGCGAGAGCCGGATGACTTCGTCCTTGTCCGGCAGCGGGCTCCAGGGCCCGGCGATCACCAGCCTGTTGGCCACGCCCTCGAGGTCGAGCACCGCCACCTGCGGGTAGGTGTCGATATAGGTCTTCACCATGGCAGGGAACAGCGGGTTGGAGAGGCCGCCCCACAGGTTGGCGACGACGATGCCGCGCGGCGTCAGCGCACGGCGCACGCTGCGCTGGAATTCGCGCGTCGCCAGCGCAAACGGCACCTCGTTTGCACCGAAGGCATCGACGATGATCAGGTCGTAGGCGGCACGCTTGCCTTCGATGAACCGCCTGCCGTCGCCGACATGCGCATGCAGCCTGTCGTCCTCGCGAAAGCCGAAATGGCTTTTCGCCACCTCCACCACCGCGGGGTCGAGTTCCACCGCGTCGATGTCCAGTTCGGGCAGGCGCTTGCGCAGGAACATCGGAATCGTTCCGCCGCCGATGCCGACGATCAGCACGCGCTTCGCCTCGGGCGCATAGGCGAACACGACCGGTATTGCCTTGGCGTACATCACTTCGATGTGGTCGGTATCGCCGGGCTTCACCACGCTCTGGCGCGCGCCGTCGGTCTCGAAACGCAGAACGCGCAGGCCTTTTTCATCCTCGTTGACGATCAGCGTGTTGAACGCGGATCGGGACTGGTGCAGGACCTTGTCCGCGGCCTGCGCGGGCGCGGTGATCGCGGCAAGCCCTGTCACCAGCGCCGCCGCGAGTTGCGTCACGGTGCTCAGGCACTTGGGCGCGGCGGGTGTACGTGCGGTTGCGGCACCTTGGTCATGCATGCGACTCTCCCGTTTCCTCGTGTTCCCGGCGATAGGCCGCCATGTCGGTTTGTGCGCTGGGCGATCACCGCTTGCAGGGCGGTGTGGCGCGCTCCCGGGCAATGTAACCGAATGCGTACACGAGGGTGTACCTCGTGTCTGTCGCGGCAGACGGCGATGATCTCGTTGCCGCAATCCCGCGATCAGCCCGTCCGGGTTCCGGCGGTGTGCGGATGCCGCAGTTCGCGCAAGAGAAAACGCGCCGGATCGATCGCATCGGCAAGATCGGCATCGAGGGCCTGCGGCACGCCTTCGATCATATCGGCGAGCAGTTCTGCGCCGAGCGCGGCCCAGGTCAGGCCGCGCGAGGCATACGCGAACGCACCGTACAGCCCGGGCAGCCGCGGCAGGTCAGGCAGATGCGCGCCCGCGAGATTTTCCGGATTGGCGAGAGCCGCGGCCGTATCCGGCATCGCGCCGATCAGGGGAAGGCGGTCGGCCGCCACCGTGCGCCAGGCCACGCGGCCGTCGAGCGAGGCGGCATCGACGACCGGCGGATGCGCAACGAGCCGGCGCAGGCGTTCGAGATTGGCGGCATGGCTGCCGGCACGCAGGCTTGAATCGTCGTCATCAAAGTCGTAGCTTGCGCCGGCCAGCGCGACACCGTCGATTTCGGGCAGCAGATAGCCGTCGCCGCAGACCACCGTGCGCGGGGCCTGCATCGCCGCGGCAGGCAGATGACTGAGTTGCCCGCGCACTCGCTTGAGTGCAATGCGCGCTCGCGGCAGCAGGCTCGCGGCGTCGCCCGCGTTGGCGAGGATCAGCACCGGTGCTGAGGCGATGGGCGCGCCCGTGGCATCGCTCGCGATCCATTCGCCTGCGACCTGTTCGATTCGCGCGACCTCGCGCCCGAAGTTCATGCGCAATCCGGCTTTTGTTGCGCATTCAAGCTGCGCGTGCACCAGCGAGGGCGGCCGCACCCATCCGCCGTCGGGGAAATGCATTCCGCCATCGAGCAGCCCGATTCCCGCCAAGACCGAAGCCTGTTCACGACTCACGCGCTGCGCGATGTCTCGCGGTGCGGACTCGGGCAGATCCGGGGCCAGCATCAGCACGCCGCAGCGGTCCCAGTCGAAGCGGTGCCCGGTGGCCTCGAGCGCCCGCCAGGCGCGTAGCGCTTGCAGGAAGCCCGCTCGCGTCAGGCGCGCGAGCACGCTCTCGTCGCGCGCGAGCAGCGGATGAAAGGCGCCGGCGAGATTGCCCGAGGCCTCCGAACAGGGCGCGGCGTGGCGCTCGATCAATTCCACCGACCAGCCGCGCCGCGTCATCACTTCGCACACGGCGGCACCGGCCAGCCCCGCGCCGATCACCAGTGCGCGGGGTTCGGGCCACCCGCGGGGCGAGGGCGGTTCGTAGCGCCGCACCTTCCAGCGCGGTGCGAAGCGCGCGACGCTCATCTCGCGCTTGTGGCCGAAGCCGCGTACTTTTTCCACCTCGAAGCCGACAGCCGTGAGTCCCTCGCGCACCGCGACCGCCGAGCACCAGGTGGCGAGCGTTGCACCCGTCGCGGCAAGGCGCGAAAGCCCGCGGAACACCTGAGGTGTCCACATGGCCGGATTCTTCGCGGGCGAAAAGCCATCGAGATAGATCGCATCGGCCGCCATGCGGATTCGCGCGAGCACATCCGCAATGTCGCCGAAGACGAGCGTCAAAACCACGCGCCCTTCATCGAAGGCGAGCCGATGAAAGCCATCGACCGTCACCGGCCAGGCCGTGCGCAGTTCGCGGGCGAGTCCGGCGAATTCGGGATACGCGGCGTGAAGCTGTTCGAGGTCGTCCTGGGTGAAGGGATGCTTTTCGATCGAGACGAAGTGCAGGCGCTGTGGACCCTGCGGGTCGGTGCGAAAGGCGGCCCATGTCGCAAGAAAATTCAGCCCGAGCCCGAAGCCGGTCTCGAGCATGCTGAATTCCGTCGCGCCGCGCCAGCGTTCGGGCAGGCGGTTGCCGCCGAGGAACACATGCCGCGCCTGCGCCGGCCCGCCGTCGGCGCTGTGGAAGACATCGTCGTAGATCGCCGAGCGCGGCGGCGGCGGTCTTGCGGAATCCGTGGAATCTTCAACTTTCATTCAGAAACCCAAGAACCGGCGCATGTAACCTGGCATTTTCGATATCGGATCCGGTATAAACGGGGGGCTGCAGGCCGCTACGCAATTGAATTCCAGAAATCCACCATGCGCCGCCGCAGCGCCGCGTCCGGCAGCCGGCCGCGCGCCGCGCCGAGGTTGTCCACCATGTATTCCGGCTTGTCGGTGCCGGGGATCACGCAGGTCACCGCGGGATGCGCGAGCAGGTATTTCAGGAAAAACTGGCCCCAGCTGGTCGCATC
>CAMBSA010000344.1 GCA_945869935.1 Bordetella parapertussis
CTTGGCTTGCCTGATGCGGGGCTGGCAACCTACTCCGACATGGTCGGTGTGGTCGAGCGGATCTGCTCGATTGCAAAGACGCCGCTCATTGCCGACGGCGACACCGGCTACGGCGGCCTGCTCAACATGCGCCATACGGTGCGCGGCTACGAAAAGGCGGGGGCGTCGGGCATCCAGATCGAGGACCAGGAGTTTCCCAAGAAGTGCGGCCACACGCCCGGGCGGAGAGTGATTCCCGCCGAGGACATGGTGCGCAAGCTTCGTGTCGCCTCGGATGCGCGCGATTCGGGCGATTTCCTGATCATCGCGCGCACTGATGCGAGAACTTCGCTCGGCATGGACGAGGCCCTGCGACGGATGGAGTCCTACGCGAAGGCCGGTGCCGATGTGCTCTTCGTGGAGTCGCCCGAATCCGAGGCGGAGATGGAGCGCATCTGCAGGAATTTCGACCAGCCCTGCATGGCGAACATGGTAGAGGGCGGGCGCACGCCGGTGCTCACCGCGGACAAGCTCCGCGCGATCGGCTACAGCTTCGCGATTTTTCCTGCGACAGGCTTTCTCGCGGTTGGCGCCGCGCTGCGCAGCGTGTACTCGGTGCTGCGCGAGAAGGGGTCAACCGCAGGGATCGACCTTCCGCTGCACGATTTCATGGAGTTCTCGAAGCTGATGGGCTTCGAGGATGTCTGGGCGTTCGAGAAGAAATACGCCGAGATCTGAGGCCGGCGGAAGTACATCCTTCCCCGACGGGGCGGATGCACCCAATACAGTCGAGGGTGCGGCCTAGCCTTCAACGACCGGAAGGGTTTCCGGTGGCTTTCGCTTGAGGATCGATGCGTCGGTTTCGTGCGCGATCGAGCGCGCAAAATCGATATTCTTGTGCAGTTCCTCGAGATAAAGGTTCTGCCCGCCGAAGTGTTTTTCAACCAGGCCGTGCACGCCTTCGAGGTCACCATCCAGCCGTTTGGTCGCGCCGGTGTAGAAGCTCGGTGTCTTGTGCACAAGGTCCGCGCCCGAGGCATACACGAGTTCGACGCTGCCATCGGGCTTGCGGCGTTGCGTCAAGCCGCCGGCGAGGAATTCCGGATACAGGCGGTCGCGGCATTTCTCGAGGTAACAGCGGTCGGCCATCTGCGCAATGATGTCGGCCGACCCCAGGAGGTTGCCGAGCAGGCGGTAGATCAGCCCGGGCACCTGGATGGTCGCCACCGGGCGCTCGTAGCCGGTGAAGTGGATCAGGTCGGAGGCCACCTGGGCGAGATCCGCCATGCCGAGTTTGGGCAGGTATTCCTTCAGGAACTGCGAGCCGCGTGAGACATGGATCAGCGTGAACTCCGCGCCGTTGCGTTCCGGGCCGTCCTCGTCGCGAACGATATAGCCGCAGTCGTGAAACAGGGCGGTGACGATGCCGAGCTGGAAAAGCTTCGCATCGACGGGTTCGACGCCGATGCGGCTGCGCTCGTAGCCATCGATCAGGCGTGCCATCGCGAGCGTGACTTCGAGCACGTGCTGGATGTCGTGGTAGGCGGTATTGCAGGGCTGGTAGCCGGCGAGTTCGCCCCGGTAGAGCCGGTCGACGTCGGAAAAAGCGCGGTCAAGCGTCTGGGTCGATGATTTCGGGTACAGGTCGAGAAAAATACGGTCGACTTCCCGATTGACCTCCGCCGGTTCTGTGGTGCGAACCTGCTTGCTGACGTCGAGTTCGTTGCTGAAGGCGTCCATGCGACTCCGGGAAATTGACCTTGATTCGCGTATTTCTACGCGAATTGGGTACGCAATTAGACCCCTGTCCTGCCCGCCAGGCAACTTTATGACAACGGGATGAATAACGCGTGAAATAGTTCACGTTTTCCGGGGTTTAGACCCGTTCTGGGAGGGGTGGGCCAGTGCGGCGAGGGCCGGACCGGTAACGCGGCAAACGCGCCAGTCGGGAAGAATATCGGCGCCGAGCTTTCGGTAGAAATCGATCGCGGGCTGATTCCAGTCGAGCACCGACCATTCGAATCGACCGCAGCCACGCTCCGCTGCGATCCGTGCAACAGATCGCAGCAACGCCTCGCCGATGCCTGCACGACGGTAGTCGGGGCGGACATAGAGATCCTCCAGCCACAGCCCGCGCCGGCCGAGAAAGGTCGACATATTGTGAAAGTACAGGGCAAACGCCACGGTGTTGCCGCCAGTGCGGGCAACGAGCGCTTCCGCGACCGGGCACTCGCCGAAGAGTTCGCGGTCGATGTCGGCCTCGCTCGCCGCGAGCAGGTGGGTGAGTTTTTCGTACTCCGCGAGTTCGCGAATCAAGCCGAGGATAGCGGGTACGTCGTCGCGTAGCGCCGGGCGGATATCGATCACGGTGCGCTCATCGCGGGGGCATTGACCGGCGGACGGCGGCCAGTTCCGCGGCGAGTTCAAGCACCGAAACCGCGTAAAAACTCGAGCGGTTGTAGCGCGTGACTGCATAGAAATTGTTCAGCCCGATCCGGAACTCCGAAGCGTCGCCGGGTGATTCCAGTTCGACCAGCGCACAAGGCATATCCGGTGGCAAGTCGCTTGAGGTGCTCACGCCAAACAACGGCAGATCGCCCGCGAGGTACAGCGGCTTGATGCCCGCGTCGGCAAGGATACGCCAGCGTTGGCCGTCCACCCGCGCGGGCGCGAGCGCGACCTCACCCCGGCGCCAGCCGTGCGCGCGAAGAAAATTTGCAACGCTTCCGATGGCGTCGGTGGCGCTGCCCGCGAGATCGGTACGGCCGTCGCCGTCGAAGTCGACGCCGAAGCGCCGGTAGCTTCCCGGCATGAATTGCGGGATGCCGATCGCCCCGGCGTAAGAACCTTTCACGCCGAGCACATCGATGCCGGCGTCGCGGGCAAACAGCAGGAAGTGTTCGAGCTCGCCACGAAAGTATTCGGCGCGGCGCGGAAAATCGAACGCGAGGGTCGAAAGCGCATCGATCACCCGGTAGGTTCCGAGATTGCGCCCATACACCGTTTCGATACCGATGATTGCGGCGATGACTTCCTCGGGTACACCGTATTCGGTGGCGGCGCGCGTGAGCGCCGCTTCGTTGCGCGCCCAGAACCGCGTGCCTGCTTCGATTCGTGGCGAGTTGACGAATATCGAACGGTACGACTGCCAGGAGCGTTGTGGCGCGTCAGCAGGAGGAGTCATTGCCCGGATGACGCTTGCCTGTTTGCGGGCGCGACGAAAAACCTGCTGCAGCTCACTGCTTGACAAGCCGTGTCGGGTCACCATGTCATCCACGAACTGTCGTACGTCCTCGCGATCGGCGTAGCTGTCGCGCGAACGTTCCGCAGCGTTGACCAGCGGGGACACGAGGGCGACTATCGAGGCGAGCAGCAGGCAGACGACGAGCCGGCCGACCTGACCTGCGGCGCATGCCATCGGCGTTCTCAAGGCCGGAACTCCCGTACGAGGCGACCCAACCGGCGAGCGGCTTCCTGATCGCCTTCGCGGCGTCCGTAGCGCAGTTCGACATACAGTCCGACGATCGTTTTTACCGCCGACTCGAGCTGCGGACGTTCGCGAAGAGTAATCGTCGGGCGGCACAATCACGCCGCCCACGCCCTGCACCGGCTCGGCAATGAAGGCCGCAATTGTGTCCGGCCCTTCGCGCTCAATCATCTCCGCCAACGCGCTGCGGGATGTTGTTGGTGAAACACAGCACGCTCTCGTTATAGCTCTCGTTCCACTGCATCGCCACTTCCACACCA
>CAMBSA010000345.1 GCA_945869935.1 Bordetella parapertussis
GCCGGTGGCAACATCGGTGTCGAGGCGGTCGCGAAGTCCGCGCCCGATGGCTACACCTTCCTCGTGTCGGCCAACGCGCAGATCGCGATCAACCCCAGCCTGTACAAGAACCTGCCCTACAACATCGAACGCGACATCGCGCCCGTGGCGCGCGGCGTCACGGGTCCGCTGGTGCTCTGCGCGCTGCCCTCGCTTGGCGTGAACACGCTCGCAGAACTCGTCGCACTCGGAAAGAAGACGCCCGATACGCTGCCTTTCGGGTCCGCCGGAACCGGCACCACCACCTACCTCGGCGTGTTCATGCTCGCCGAGGCCGCTGGTGTGCGCTTCCTGCACGTCCCCTACAAGGGCATGGGCGCGGTGTACAAGGATTTTCTCGGCGGGCAGGTGAAGTTCATGTTCCCCGACCTGGCCTCTGCGCTGCCGCATGTGCGCTCGGGCAAGGCGGTGCCGCTTGCGCTCACCGAGCGCAGCAAACTGCTGCCGAACGTGCCGACCCTGCAGGAGGCGGGATTCCCGCAGGTCGAAATCAACAACTCCTTCAGCGTCACCGCGCCCGGCGGATTGTCGCCAGCCCTGATCGAGCGCATGAGCGCCGAGATCGTGCGCGCCATGAAATCGCCCGCGTTCCTTGAAAAGCTCGAAGCGCAGGCGATGGTGCCTGTCTATGACACGCCTGCGGCGTTCGCGGTGAGCCTCAGGAAGGAACGCGACATGTGGGCGTCCTTCATCCAGCGCAACAAGATCGTTCTCGATTAGCGATGGCAAAACGCACGGGACGTTGGCGCCGCGACGGGCGAGGCTGCCGATAGCGTAAAAATCCGTTTTCGTGTCGGGCCGCGATTGCGTATAAATCCTCGGGTCCATGCAGTTCCTGCGTACGCAGTAGACTTGCGTATCTTCGTTTTTCCAACCGGCGTTCATGTCCGTGGATCTGAAAACCCTGCTGCTGGCCGACGCAGCCTTTGCCTTCGCGCTGTCGCAGTTCCTCGGCCGACCGATCCGAACCGGCTGGGCATTCGCCGGGCCGCTGATCGCGCTTGGCGTGCTCGGTGCGATCGAGTACGGAAACTTCGACCTGACGGTGCGTCTGATCGCCTTCGGCCTGGGCACCGCGTTCCTCGCGCTGCGCTTCGTGAAGGTCACCGCCGAGACCGTCATCGGCACCCAGTTGCTTGCCCTGTCGCTGATACTGCTGATCATCCTGTCTGCGATCCGCGCCTGGGGCGCCTACGACGCGCGGGCCACCAGCGAATTCGCGCTCTACACCGGGCAGGTCGCCTATTGCGCCGGCATGATCACGGTGAATTTCCTCGCCACCATCGGTTTCGTGCTCGCGATCCACGAAAGCGCGCGCAGCGAAATCGAGCGCCTGTCGGGTTCCGACTCGCTCACCGGGCTGCATTCGCGCCGCGGCGTGCTCGAGGAACTCAAGCGCGAACTCGCGCGTGCCGAGCGCAGCCAGAAGCCGGCGGCGATCGCGGTGATCGACCTCAACCGGTTGAAGCGCGCCAACCGCGAGTGGGGCCACACCGCGGGCGACAAGCTGCTCGTCGACTTCGTCGACCTGCTCGTCCGGATGGTCCGGCCCAGCAACGTGGTCGGCCGCTACAGCGCGAGGAATTCGTGATCATCCTGTCGGGTTCCACCGCGGATGCGGCGGCAAGCGTGGTCGAACGTCTCAACACAGCGCTGCATGCGCGCCCGATCGGGACCAAGGGCCTGCCGCTCATGCTATGCGCCGGCGTTGCCGATTCCTCGGAACACGACATCCGCTTCGATGTGCTCAAGCTGCTCTCCACCGCGGAATCGCGTCTGGAGCGCGCCAAACAGTCGCGCCGTCTCGTTATCGGGCCTTCAAGCCTGCGAGCGGTCGCCTGAACCCTCCGGAATACGCCTTACCTCAGGAAGAATTCGTGGAATATCGCAATCTCGGCAACTCGGGACTCAAGGTCTCGCTCGTGGGTCTCGGCTGCAACAACTTCGGCGGACGCACCGATCTCGAAGGCTCGCGCAAGGTCATCCACAAGGCGCTCGATCTCGGCATCAACCTGCTCGACACCGCGGACGTCTACGCCAACCGGGGCGGCTCCGAGACGGTGCTCGGCCAGGTGCTCGGTGACCGGCGCAAGGACATCGTGCTCGCCACCAAGTACGGTCAGCCGATGGACGAGGCGGGCCGGCTGCGCGGCGGATCGCGCCGCTACATCATGAGCGCGGTCGAGGCGAGCCTGAAGCGCCTGAAGACCGACTGGATCGATCTCTACCAGATGCACCGCTACGATCCGGCCACGCCGATCGACGAGACGTTGCGCGCGCTGGATGACCTGATCCATCAGGGCAAGGTGCGCTATATCGGCAGCTCCAACTTCACCGCCTGGCAGGTGGTGGATGCGCAGTGGACAGCCAAACATCTCGGGCTCAACCGCTTCATCGCCTGCCAGGACGAACTCAGCCTGCTGGTGCGCGATGCCGAGCGCGAGCTCATTCCGGCGATGAAGGCGCACGGCCTCGGCCTGCTGCCGTATTTTCCGCTCGCAAGCGGCATGCTCACCGGCAAGTACAAGCGCGGTGCGGCGCAGCCCACGGGCGCGCGGCTGTCCTACATGCCCGATCTAGCGGAGCGCTATTTCACCGATGCCAACTGGGCCAGGGTGGACAAGCTCGAAGCCTTCTGCGCCGCGCGCGGCAAGACGATGGTGGAACTCGCCTTCAGCTGGCTTGGTGCGCAGGCGGCGGTGTCGAGCGTGATCGCGGGTGCCACCAAGCCCGAGCAGATCGAGCAGAACATCGCGGCCGCGTCCTGGGCGCTGTCCACGGACGATCTCGCCGAGATCGACCGCATCACGAAGGCGGCGTGAGCATGACCCGGTCGGGTGCGGGAGGTACGCCGCGCTCCGGGCCCGGAAGCGCGCCCCGCTCCGCAAGCGGAGGAGTATCCCGAATGCGCGTGGCAGTGATAGGCGCAAGCGGCGCGCTCGGCATGCAGACGGTGCCGCGGCTGATCGAGCATGGCCACGAGGTGCGGGTGCTTGCGACATCCGAAGCGCGGCTTGAACGCCTGAAGCCGTATCGCATGGACGGTCGAGTCGAAGGCTTTGTCGGCAGCATCCTCGAACCGGCCACGCTCGCGCCGGTGCTCGAAGGCTGCGACGCGGTGATGCATCTGGCCACCGCGATTCCGCCGCACGGCGCATCGCCTGCCGACGCCGCGCCGATCTGGGCGATGAATTCGCGCATCCGCACTGAAGGCACCGGCAATCTGCTCGCCGCTGCGGCCAAGGCGGGCATCACCCGCTATCTGCAACAGAGCATCGCGCACCTTGCGGTGAGCGATGACGGCGACTGGGTGGACGAAACCACGCCGGTGCGCACCACGCCCGCCAACGCATCGACGGTCGAGATGGAGGCGCGGGTGATCGCATCCACGCTCGACTGGCGCATCGTGCGCGGCGGCGCCTTCTACGGGCCGGGGTCGGGGCGCGAGGCCTTCTGGCTTGGCGCGGCGCGTGTCGGCACCCTGCAGCTGCCGGGCGACGGGAGTGCGTACATCTCGCTTGCCCACACCGCGGATGTGGCGGCGGCCTGCGTCGCGGCACTCGAAATTTCCACCGGCCGATTCATCATCAACGCGGTGGATGACGAGCCGGTGCGCTACACCGAGTTGTTCGGGCATCTCGCGACGCTCGCGGGCGGCCCGGCGCCGAAGCCAAGCGGACC
>CAMBSA010000346.1 GCA_945869935.1 Bordetella parapertussis
CAGAAATACCCGACCGGAACGCGCCGTCCCCTGCACGTGCGCAAGGACCTGCAGCGCCCGCCCGCCCGAAACAGGCAAGCACGGACAAGATACCCGGAAGCAACGCCCGTTGAGGCAGCTAAGTGCCGGATAACAATGCGAATCTACATTTGAAATGATGTCTTATGCCTTGACTTAACAGGATTTTGACCACTATAGTGTCGCGATGGACGCTGAACTCACCGCGCTGGAACTTCGAATCCGCCAGGCAGCGGACCTCTGCCGGCGACTACGCGAAGATAACGACAACCTGCGCGCAGGCATTGCGACGCTTGAATCGGAAAAGGGCACGTTGATCGAGCGGATCGACAACGCACGCGAGCGCCTCGAGACCCTGCTCAAGCAGATACCCGATCAAGGATGATCAGCAAGTGAGCGGCAAATCCAAGACCGTGGACGTGACAATCATGGGGCACACCTACAAAGTGGCCTGCGCCGATGATGAGCGCGAGGCCTTGCTCGCTGCAGTGGAACATCTCGACCAGAAGATGAACGAGATCAAGTCCCACGGCAAAGTTGCGAGCGCAGAACGGATTGCGGTCATGGCAGGCCTGAACATTGCGCACGAGCTTCTTGCCGCGAGACAGGGAACACCCTCTGCGACGATGCATGCCGACAACTCGTCGTCAATTGACATCGAATCGGTCAAGCGTAGAATGGCTTCGATGCAAGCGACGCTCGATCAGGCGCTTGCGGCGCAGGAAAAGTTGCTCTGATTCTCGCCGCCTTCTGCAAGTGAGAGCATCGTTCAACGCTTATGTCCCCTGCGTTGTACGCCAAGGCCTCGGTATTCTCTGAACCAATATTGTGTTACTCAGGTTGCGGCCCATTGTTTCACCGGTGTGCGCGTCCCTCGCCATGCGAGCCGGATGTACCTGAAGGTGACTGGATCGTAACCGCCTTGAACCGAACGGTTCAGGAGCTGGGTCTGACGGCTTCTGCGGGGGGCACCCATTCTGCAATCGCAGGCGTCATTGCCTGCGATTTTTTTTCGACCTACCTTTCGGCTGCCTCCCATGAACTATTGGCTGATGAAGTCCGAGCCCGGGGAATGCTCGATCGATGATGTGGCGAGCGCAAAAAACCAGACCGTGCCCTGGACCGGGGTCAGGAACTATCAGGCGCGTAATTTCATGCGCGACACGATGCGCGTCGGCGATCTGGCGTTTTTCTATCACTCAAGCTGCCCGGAACCCGGGATCGCCGGATTTGTGGAAATAGCCACTACGGCGTATCCGGATCCGACCCAGTTCGACGCGAAAAGCAAGTACCACGATCCGAAAAGCACCCGGGAATCTCCCCGATGGATGCTAGTCGACACCCGCCTTTCGCGAAAGACGCGACTCATCCCGCTCGGCGAGCTCCGCGAGTACCAACAACTCGCCGACATGCGTATCCTTGCCCGAGGGAACCGGCTGTCCATCACCCCGGTCACCCCGGGCGAATGGAATTTCATTGCGAAAAAACTCCTGAAAATCTGAACCGCCCCGATTACCGCTCCGCCCTCTCGGCGCGGGTTACGCCAAAACAGTCCTCGGGCCCCATGACACTCGAAAACGACGTATTTCTCCGCGCGCTGCTTCGTCAGTCCGTTCCGTACACACCCGTCTGGCTGATGCGGCAGGCCGGACGCTACCTTCCCGAGTACCGTGCAACGCGCGCCCGCGCGGGAAGCTTTCTCGCGCTCGCGAAGTCACCGGGATTCGCGACGGAGGTCACGCTCCAACCGCTCGATCGATTTCCGCTCGATGCGGCGATCCTGTTCTCCGACATTCTGACGGTCCCGGATGCGATGGGCCTCGGACTGTACTTTGCCGACGGCGAAGGCCCGCGGTTCGAGCGACCGTTGCGAGACCGTGCCTCGATCGCGCGGCTTGCCGCCCCGGACCCCGACGGTGAACTGCGTTACGTTCTTGATGCGGTTCGGGAAATTCACAAGGCGCTCAAAGGACGGGTACCCCTGATCGGATTCTCGGGCAGCCCGTTCACGCTTGCCTGCTACATGGTGGAAGGTGGCGGCAGCGATGATTTCCGACATATCAAGTCCCTGCTCTACCAGGACCCTGAATCGGCACACCGGTTGCTGGAGGTGAATGCGGAGGCCGTCACCCGTTACCTCAATGCGCAGATCGAGGCAGGCACTCAGGCCGTGATGATTTTCGATACGTGGGGCGGTACGCTTTCAGACGCCGCGTTCAGGGAATTTTCCCTCGCCTACCTCAAGCGCGTGATAAGCGGCTTGCTGAAGGAAGCTGATGGCAGGCGCGTGCCAAGCGTTGTATTCGTCAAAGGCGGTGGCCTGTGGCTCGAATCCATCGCCGACTGTGGCTGCGACGCAGTGGGCGTGGACTGGACCATCGAACTCGGTGAAGCGCGCAGACGCATCGGAGGGCGTGTTGCACTCCAAGGCAATCTTGACCCCGCGATCCTGTTTTCGACGCCGGAAATCGTGCGATCCGAAACGTCCCGAGTACTCGCGAGCTATGGCCAAGGCACCGGCCATGTGTTTAACCTTGGTCATGGCATCTCCCAGCACACCCCTCCGGAGAATGTCGCTGCGCTGGTCGCGGCAGTGCACGAATTGAGCCCCGGATACCATCAGGACCCGCTTCCGAGATAGCCCGCCGGCGTGAATTAAGTCTGCAACGCGAGCGGGACTTATACACAACACCGGCTGGAAACCCAGTATTGGCGCGGGATTTCGGGCGACTCCCTCGGGGGATTATATAAGCCATTGATTTATTTTAAATAAATGCCTAGCCTCCAAAACAGGCGATTGGAAAAATGTCTTTTGTCTTGCCAAGTTACGTTGCAATGACAGCCTTTTCCACAGATTTATCCACAGAAAGTGTGAATAAGATGAAAAAGCTATTTGGCCCAAGGGGTTTAGGCCATTTTTGAAAGAAAGTACTTCATGAGGTCCACGCATCGTTTTCGTTCTTCAAGACAAGCGCCCGGACCTCACCACTGAGTTCACCTTCATGCCCTTCGTTCGCGTCGCTCTCGACGTCCCGATCCCGCATCTGTTCGACTACAAGGATGACTTGGCGACAGACCAGACCATCGGGTGCCGCGTTGTCGTTCCCTTCGGGCGCAAGCGTCTGGTCGGGGTCGTTGTCGAGATTGACGACACCACCGAACTTTCAGCGCAACGCATCCGATCAGTCGAGGCGGTACTGCGCGACCTTCCACCGCTGCCGAAAGAGTGGATTGATTTTTGCCGGTTCGCCGCCGATTACTACCAGCGCCCGCTTGGCGAAGTCATTCATTCCGCCCTTCCTCCGCGCCTGCGCAAACCTGCGCCGCTTGACCCACCGCCCGCGCTCCTGGCCCTGACTTCCGAAGGCCGCACGCTTCTTGACGCCATTCCTGCGCGGGATCGCGCGAAGCGCCGCGTGCTTGAATCCTTGCTCGCCGGCCCGCTACCCGAAGACGTGCTCGCGTTACAGGCAGAGGTGCCGCGAGCCAGCGTCGTGCGCATGATCGCCACGGGAAGCATCGAATCCGTTGCGGCGGAAACCGTGACACCCTCGTTCATCGCCGCCCACCCACTGAACGACGAGCAGGCAGCTGCTGCCGATACGATCGCCGGAACTGCGGGTTTCGGTGTCTATCTCCTGCTCGGAATCACGGGCAGCGGAAAAACCGAGGTCTACTTTCACGCGATCGCACGGG
>CAMBSA010000347.1 GCA_945869935.1 Bordetella parapertussis
GCGCTTCAGGTTGAAGCGCATCTCGGTGAGCTTGGGGTCGGCAAGACGCTCGACACCGTATCGCGAGGTCGGCCCGGAAAGCTCCTCGGTATCGCCGCGCTCGGCGATCCACTTCGCGCGCAGCGCCGCCAGCCCCGAGCGGATGTCGATCGTCACGTTCGGGTCGGTGTACGGCCCGGAGGTGTCGTACACCCAGATCGGCGGATTCTTCTCAACTGCGCCCGAACCCATCGCGTGGGTGTCCGACTGGGAGATCTCTCGCATCGGCACGCGGATGTCCGGACGCGAGCCCTGCACATAGATCTTTTTCGAATTCGGCAGCGGATGAATCGCGGCGTCGTCCACCGAGGCGGTGGCGGCGAGGAATTTCGGATTGGCAACCATGGCGTCGCTCCTTTGGTTTGGCTGGGGGCCGGGAAAGCGGACGCCGATGCGGTCAAAGACGTCAACGCTTCCTTCGGCGGCATTACCCGCATCAGGTTCGAGGGTGTGCTCTCACCCGCGCGAACGTTGCTTATCGCTCGCGCAGGACCCCTGCGTTGCAGGGCCTAAAGTTACTCCAGCCGCCCCCCGCACGCAACCGACGAGCGCAGGTAAATCGGCGCGCATCTCCCTATATTCAAAGCGGATATGCGCAAAACCGGTCGGACCGCGGGCCTCAATTACAATGCACAGTAGAGTCGCTCGACATGTCCGCCCAGCAAACCCTCGCACAGAAGATCATCGCCCGCGCCGCCGGCCGCGACCACGTCGCGGTGGGTGAAATCGTGATCGGCCGGGTCGACCTCGCGTTGATGCACGATTCCGGCGGGCCGCGCCGGCTGAAACCGATGCTGGAGCGCCTCGGCGCCGGCGTCTGGGACCCCGACCGCATCGTCCTCGTCACCGACCATTACATCCCGGCGGGCGATGACGAAAGCCTGCGCATCCTCGACATTGCGCGAACCTGGGCGAAGGACACCGGCATCCGTCGCTTTCACGACGGCGAAGGCATCTGCCATGTGGTGCTGCCGGAAAAGGGTTATCTGAAGCCCGGAATGTTCGCGGTGGGCGGCGACAGCCACTCGCCCACCGGCGGCGCCTTCGGCGCCTACATGTTCGGCATCGGCGCCCCCGAAATGCTCGGCGTGGTGGTGACCGGCGAGATCTGGATCAGGGTGCCCGAGACGATCCTGATCGACTGGAGTGGAAGGCTCCCGGACGGTGTCTCCGCCAAGGACATGATGCTGCACGTCTGCGGCAAGCTCGGCATGGACGGCGGGCGCTACCAGGCGATTCAGTACGCGGGCAGCGCGATCGCAGCGCTTTCGATGCAGGAGCGCATGACGATGTCCAACATGGCGGCCGAACTCGGCGCGCAGACCGGTCTGATCGCGGCGGACGACACCACCCGCCGCTATCTGGATGCCGCCGGTGCGCGCGACGTCGAAATCGATACCTGGCAGGGCGATCCGGATGCGCCGCTTGCCGAGCACCATCGCTTCGACGCCTCGACGCTCGCGCCGCAGGTCGCCGCGCCGCACAGCCCCGCCAACGCGGCGCCGGTGGCCGACCACGCGAAAACGCCGGTGGATGTCGCCTACCTCGGTGCCTGCACCGGAGCCAAGCTCGACGACCTGCGCATGGCGGCGCGGGTGTTCAAGGGGCGCAAGGCCGCAAAGGGCGTGACGTTGATGGTCGGCCCGGCGTCGCTCGCCGACCAGAAGGCCGCCGAACGCGAAGGCGTGATGGACATCCTGATCGCCGCAGGCGCGCAACTTCTGCCGAATGCCTGCGGCGCCTGCGCCGGCTACGGCCAATACCGGTTCGACGCGCAGACCACCGCGATCACCTCGACCGCGCGCAATTTCAAGGGCCGCATGGGTTCGAACGAGGCGCGCATCTACCTCGGCTCGCCCTATACCGTTGCCGCCTCGGCGATTGCCGGCTACATCTGCGACCCGCGGGAGATGCTCGGATGAGCGGGTCCGCAATCGCCGCCGGCCGCGCCTGGGTGTTCGGCGAAAACGTTGACACCGATGTGCTCGCGCCCGGCCGCTACATGAAATTCGGCATCGAGGAGATCGCCAAGCACTGCCTCGAGTCGGTTGATCCTTCGTTCGCGACATCGGTGAAACCCGGCGATGTCGTGGTGGGCGGCCGCAATTTCGGCGCCGGCTCCTCGCGCGAGCAGGCGGCGGGTGCGCTCCTGCAACTCGGCGTGGCGTATGTGCTCGCGCCGTCGTTCGGCGGCATCTTCTATCGCAATGCGCTGAACCTCGGTCTGCCGGTACTGGTCTGTGCCGCCGTTGACCGCATCCGTTCCGGTGATCGCATCGAGGTGGATGCCGCACGCGGCCGTGTACGCAATCACACCACAGGGGAGACGGTCGACTGCGAACCGATTCCGCGGCATCTGCTTTCGATGGTGAACGACGGCGGCCTGCTCGCGCACCTGGAGCGGCGGATGCGCGAGGGAAAGTTGACGACGGCAGCAAAGCAATGACCCTCGCGCAACGACTCTCGCAGCCCGACATCCTGATTGCGCCGGGCGTATTCAACGCCTTCACCGCCATGCTCGCCGAGCGCGCGGGCTTCGAAGCGCTGTACCTGTCGGGCGCGAGCATCGCCTATATGCGCCTGGGCCGGCCCGACATCGGCCTGGTGAGCTTCGCCGAAGTCGCCGATACGCTTGCCACGATCCGCGAGCGCACCGCGCTGCCGGTCATCGTCGATGCGGATACCGGTTTCGGGAATGCGCTCAACGTGCAACGCACCGTGCGCGTGCTCGAACGCGAAGGCGCAGCCGCGATCCAGCTCGAGGACCAGAGCCTGCCCAAGCGCTGCGGCCATCTCGAGGGCAAAACACTGGTATCCACGCGGGAGATGACCGGAAAGATCCGTGCTGCTCTCGATGCGCGCTCGTGCGCCGACACCCTGATCGTCGCGCGCACCGACGCGGTGGCGGTGGAAGGACTGGACGCCGCGCTCGACCGGGCTGCTGCCTATCGCGAAGCGGGGGCAGATGTGCTTTTCATCGAGGCGCTGAACACCTCGGAGCAGATGCGCGCTGCCACCGCACGCTTCGCCGGCATGCCGCTGCTTGCCAACATGGTGGAAGGCGGCAAGACGCCGCTGCTGCCCGGCGACGAACTGCAGGCACTCGGCTTCCGGATCGCGATTTTCCCCGGCGGCCTCGCCCGCGCGGTGGCGCGCACCGCGACCGACTACTTCGCCTCGCTCAAGGCCACCGGCTCGACGAACGCATTTCGCGACCGGATGCTCGACTTTCGCGAACTCAATCAACTGCTCGGCACGCCGGACATGCTGGCTCTTGGCAAACGCTACGACGGCGAATCGTGAACGCGATGCCCGAATCCCTGCGCGATGGCGTGATCGTCGCCGGCGCCGGTCCTGTGGGACTGACCGCGGCGCTGGCACTCGCACGCGCTGGCATTCAGGTGACGGTGTTCGAGAAACGCGACAGCCCGAACCGCGTATCGCGCGCCTCCACCTTCCATCCTCCGACGATCGAAATACTCGACGCGCTTGGCGTGTCCGGAGATCTGCTCGCGCGCGGCACCCGGGTGCCGGAGATCCGCTTCATCGATCTGCCCGGAGGCACGGTCGCGCGGCTCCCGCTATCGCTGCTGTCAGACGAGACACGCTTTCCCTTCCGCGTGCA